>JACMKJ010000328.1 GCA_014380155.1 Rhizobacter sp.
TGGATGGTGTCGGCGGGCTCAACCAGAAGCAGATTCCGTCAGGCAAGACCTTCGTCTATGAATTCGTCGCGCGCCGGCCGGGCACGTTCATGTACCACCCCCATGCGGACGAGATGACGCAAATGGCGATGGGCATGATGGGTTTCTGGATCACCCACCCGAAGACCAAGCACCCGCTGATCGACGAGGTGAACCGCGACTTTGTCTTCCTGCTCAACGCCTACGACATCGACCCGGGCAGCTACACGCCCAAGATCATGACGATGCTCGACTTCAACCTCTGGAGCTGGAACAGCCGCATCTTCCCCGGCATCGACCCGCTGGTGGTGCGAAAGGGCGACAAGGTGCGCCTGCGCATCGGCAACCTGACGATGACCAACCACCCCATCCACCTGCACGGCCACGAGTTCCTCGTCACTGGCACCGACGGCGGGCCCACACCCAAGAGCAGCCGCCAGTACGAGGTGACCACCGACGTGGCGGTGGGCCAGATGCGCCAGCTCGACTTCATCGCCGACGAAGAAGGCGACTGGGCCTTTCATTGCCACAAGAGCCACCACACCATGAACGCGATGGGCCACAACGTGCCCACCATGATCGGTGTCGACCACCGCGGCGTGGTGAAGCAGATCACCAAGCTGATCCCCGACTACATGGTGATGGGCGAGCGCGGCATGAAAGACATGACCGAGATGGAGATGCCGCTGCCCGACAACACGGCGGCCATGATGACCGGCACCGGCCCCTTCGGGGCGGTCGGCATGGGCGGCATGTTCAGCGTGCTCAAGGTGCGCAAGAACCAGAAAGCCGGCGACTACAGCGACCCCGGCTGGTACCCGCACCCACCCGGCACCGTGGCCTATGAATGGACGGGCGCGCTGCCCGACCCCACGCGCATCAAGGCCGAAGGCACGGGCTCGATGCCGCCGCTGGCCAAGCCCATGCAAGACACCGAAGTGAAGGTGCGCAAGCCTGCGGGTGGCGACCACTCGAACCACTGACCCTCCCAACGAACGAAGGAACGACCCATGAAAACTCACTCCCACCCCATCGCCCTGGCTTGCATCAACATGTGCCTGGCATTCGCAGCCGGCGCCGCGACGGCACAGACGGCCACCCCCTACGCGGACGAGCAGGCGCGCCCTATCAAGGCCTTGTCCGAGCGCGACGTGCAAGGCCTGCTGCAAGGCCAAGGCGCTGGCCTGGCCAAGCCCGCCGAGCTCAACGGATACCCCGGCCCGGCCCACACGCTCGAACTGCAGGAGCCGCTGGGCCTGACGCCCGAACAAGCGACGGCGACGGCGTCGCTGATGCAAGAGCACAAGCGCCGGGCGCGCGAGCTGGGTGCAGCGCTGGTCGAAGCCGAGCGCCGCCTCGACGCACTCTTTGCCGAGCGCCGGGCCGACGCGGCGGCGGTTGAACAAAACACCCGCGAGGTGGCCCTGCTGCAAGCGCGCCTGCGCGCCGAGCACCTCACCACCCATCTGACCCAAACGGCCTTATTGAGCGCCGAGCAGGTCAGGCGGTATGCCGAGCTGCGCGGTTATGCATCGGCCAGCCCGGCCGCCCCGACCCACAAGCACCACTGACCCATCCACAGGAGAAACCCATGATCCGCACCACCTTGCAATGGGCAGCCGCCGTGTGCCTGGCCGTCGTGGCCAGCACCGCGCTGGCCCACGGCGACGATGCCAAGAAAAAGGCCGGCAACGCCACGGCCCGCAAAGAACAGAAGGCCTGGGGCATTGCCGGCGATGCCAAGGCCGTCACCCGCACCATCGAGATCGGCATGGACGACAGCATGCGCTTCACGCCCGACCTGATCGAAGTGCGCGAAGGCGAGACCGTCCGTCTGACTCACCGCAACAAGGGCAAGCTCCAACATGAGTTCGTGCTCGGAACGAAGAAGGAGCTCGACGAACACGCCGCGCTGATGGTCAAGTTCCCGAACATGGAGCACGACGAGCCCTACATGGCCCACGTGGCGCCGGGCCAGCGTGGGGAGATCGTCTGGGCCTTCAACCGCGCCGGTGAGTTCGACTTCGCGTGCCTGATCGCCGGCCACTACCAGGCCGGCATGGTTGGCAAGGTGCGTGTGCTCGCCGCGGCGGCGTCTGACATGACCGAAGGTGAAGTGCGCAAGGTCGACCAGGCGGCCAAGAAGATCACGCTGAAGCACGGCGAGATCAAGAGCCTCGAGATGCCCCCGATGACCATGGTCTTTCAGGTGAAAGACGCCGCCCTGCTGGAGGGGCTCAAGCCGGGCGACAAGGTCCGGTTTGCTGCCGAGAAGTCGCCCACTGGCTATGTGGTGACGCAAATTCGGCCGGCGCCCTGAGCGAGCGGAGGGCTTACTTGGTGCTGGAAATGGCGGTTACCGTGTAAGCCCCGTTGAGCTTGTCGGCGGTGAAGCGCACCTTGTCGCCTTCCTTCAGGCCTTGCAGCAGCTTGGCATCGGCCACCTTGAAGACCATGGTCATGGGTGGCATGTCGAGGTTCTGGATCTGGCCATGGCGCAAGGTCAGCTTGCCGGCCCCGGTGTCGATCTTGCGCACCTCTGCGTCGACCCATGGCGCTGTCGCTGGGGTCGATGAAGATCCAGGCGGATGGTGAGCTGCATGGTCCGCCGGCGACGGCGCCGATGCGGTTTGCGCTTGTATGCCGAAAGCCAGGGCCAGGCCCGAGGCGGCAATCACTTGAACGAGTTTCATCACATGTTCCTTGGTTGTTGACAGGTGCCGAGGTGCACCTTGCTGTCGAGGCACTTTGAGCCTTGCCCTGGTGGCAAGGTCAAGTAAAAGCATTCAAGGCTAGAGTGCGCCATGCGCATACATACCCAACGATTCCTGCTGATCGGTGCCCTGACCCTTGTGTGTGAGGCAGCTCTGGCCGAAATGGTTCCTGTCACCTGGGACCAGCAGGGCGAATTTGCCAAGAGCGTGGCCGTCAAGCCCGGCAAGTTTGTCGAGCTCTGCGAAAAGCTGCCGGCCGGTGCCAAGGTGACCTGGGGCTTCAAGGCCGACGCTGCGCTCAATTTCAACCTGCACTTTCATGAGGGCAAAGACGTTCGCTACCCGGTCAAGCAAGACCAGGTGGCCCAGGCGCAAGGCGTGTTCGATGCCCAGGTGGCGCAAGACTATTGCTGGATGTGGGTCAACAAGGGCGCCTCGCCTGTCACCCTGGCCCTGCAACTCAAGCGCAACTGATTTGCGCATCTGCGCTTGACCTTGCCCCGGTGGGAAGGTGAACAGTGAACTCCTCTTGATCCATTCCCTGGAGATTCACATGATCAGCTTCGAAGTCCAAGACATGACCTGCGGCCACTGCGTCAGCACCATCACCAAGGCGCTGAAAGCGGCCGACCGAGACGCCAAGGTGCAGATCGATCTCGGCCAGCACCTGGTGCAGATCGAGCCCGGCGATCTTGAAGCCCACGAACTGGCCGACGCCATCAAGGAGGCCGGCTACACGCCCATGCCGGCCGCGGTGGGCAGTGCAGCGCCTGCGTCGGGAGGCTGCTGCGGCTGCCGTTGAGGGCAGGTCGCGGCCGCACACTTGATCTGGCGCAAGCCGGTCGCCCTGGTGCTGCCTAGACTGGGATCAAGCCCTGCGCATCCCGATGCAAGCGCCGCGCAGCGGTGCGCACAAGCCTCGGGACATTTGCGTGCATTTGCATGCCCCCGCTTGACCAGGAGATTCACATGTCTTGCACCCGTACCCTCGTCGCGCTGTCAAGCGTCGCCCTCATCACGGCTTGCGCCACCGCGAATGAACCCGGCACCGCACCAAGCGCTGCCGCCAAGGCGGCTGAACACGCGAGCCATCACCCGGCGCTGCGGCCAAGTGATGACAGCCGCTTGACTCTCCCATGATGAGAAGGTCTATGTTTCACGCATCGTCAAACGAAGGAACGCTGAGCCATGGACACGCAGACCCACGAAGGCCATCACGGCCACGCGCACAAGCCGCGCGAGCCGAACGTGCATCACGCGCCGCCCACTGAAGCGGCGGCGCCCGGCACGGTTTACACCTGCCCCATGCACCCGGAGATTCGCCAGGATCAGCCGGGCAACTGCCCCAAGTGCGGCATGACGCTGGAGCCTGTGCTGCCTTCGCTGGATGAAGAAGAGAACCCCGAACTCAGCGACTTCAAGCGCCGCTTCTGGTGGACGCTGCCGCTGACGGCAGTCGTCACCGTGCTGGCCATGTTCGGGCACAGCCTCGGCTGGTTCGACATGGCCAAGCAAAGCTGGGTCGAACTGGTGTTGACGCTGCCGATCGTGCTGTGGGCGGGCGCACCGTTCTTCGTGCGCGGGGCGCAGTCGGTCGTCAACCGCAGCCCCAACATGTGGACCCTGATCAGCCTGGGCACCGGCGCGGCCTTTGTCTACAGCGTGGTCGCCACCGTGGCGCCGCAGGTGTTCCCGGCGTCCTTTGTGTCGATGGGGCGCGTGGCGGTGTACTTCGAGGCGGCGGCGGTGATCATCTCGCTCACCTTGCTCGGGCAGATGCTGGAGCTCAAGGCGCGCTCTCAAACCTCGGCGGCCATCAAGTCGCTGCTCGGCCTGGCACCCAAGACGGCACGCCGTATCGAGCCCGATGGCAGCGAGGCCGATGTGCCGCTGAGCCATGTGCACGTGGGCGACCTGCTGCGCGTGCGGCCCGGCGAAAAGGTGCCGGTCGATGGTGTGGTGGTCGAGGGCAGCAGCGCGCTCGACGAATCCATGCTGACCGGCGAGCCGCTGCCGGTGACCAAGCGGGCGGGTGACAAGCTGATCGGCGCGACCATGAACACCAGCGGCGCCTTGGTGATGCGCGCCGAGCACGTCGGCTCGGCCACCGTGCTGTCGCAGATCGTGCAGATGGTGGCGATGGCCCAGCGCTCGCGCGCGCCGATGCAGCGCATGGCTGACACCGTGGCCGGCTACTTCGTCGTCGGCGTGGTCGGCATCGCCCTGCTCACCTTCTTCGGCTGGGGTCTCTTGGGCCCCGAGCCCGGCTGGGTCTACGGCCTCATCAACGCGGTGGCGGTGCTGATCATTGCCTGCCCCTGTGCGCTGGGGTTGGCCACGCCCATGTCCATCATGGTCGCCACCGGTCGCGGTGCCACCAGCGGTGTGCTGTTCCGCGACGCGGCGGCGATCGAGAACCTGCGCAAGATCGACACCCTCATCGTCGACAAGACCGGAACGCTGACCGAGGGGCGCCCGACGTTCGAGCGCGCGGTGGCTGCAGACGATGCGACCGAAGACGAGGTTCTGCGCCTGGCGGCCAGCCTCGACCAAGGCAGTGAACACCCCTTGGCCGCCGCCATCGTCGCAGCGGCGAAGCAGCGCGGCCTGGGGCTCGACAAGCCGGAGCAGTTCGACTCCGAGTCGGGCATCGGCGTGCGCGGCACGGTGGCGGGCAAGGCGCTGGCGCTGGGCAACACCGCGCTGATGGAGCAATTGGGCGTCGACGTGTCTGCCTTGGCGAGCCAGGCCGAGGCCCTGCGTGCCCAAGGCGCCAGCGTGATGCACCTCGCAGTCGATCTGAAGCTGTACGGGCTGCTGGCCGTGTCCGACCCGATCAAAGCGACCACGCCCGATGCGCTGGCCTCTCTGCGCAAGGCCGGGCTGCGCGTCGTGATGGCCACCGGCGATGGCCTCACGACGGCACGCGCTGTGGGCCAGCGCCTGGGCATCGACGAAGTGCACGGTGAGGTCAAGCCGGCCGACAAGCTCAAGCTGGTCGAAAAGCTGCAATCGGAAGGCCGTGTGGTTGCCATGGTCGGTGATGGCATCAACGACGCACCGGCGCTGGCCCGTGCCGACGTCGGCATCGCGATGGGTACCGGCACCGACGTGGCGATGAACAGCGCCCAGCTCACGCTGGTCAAGGGCGACCTGCGCGGCATTGCCACGGCACGCGCGTTGTCGGTGGCCACGGTGGCCAACATGAAGCAGAACCTCGGCTTCGCCTTCGTCTACAACGCGCTCGGTGTGCCGCTCGCGGCCGGGCTGTTGTACCCGTTCACCGGCTGGCTGCTGTCACCCATGATCGCGGCGCTGGCCATGAGCTTGAGTTCGGCCTCGGTGATCACCAATGCGTTGCGGCTGCGCAAGGCGGACACGGGCCCAGACTGACCGAGGTGCCTGCGCCGACCGCCAAACTAGGCGCCCCGGCCGAAACCCGCTTGCCTCGCCATCACGATCATCTGGCCGCGGTTCTCCACTTCGAGCTTGGCGTAGATGTTGGTGATGTGGTTGCGCACGGTCTTCTCGCTCAGCACCAGCGAGGCGGCGATCTGGCTGTTGTCGCGGCCCTGGGCCACGAGCTCCACCAGCTCTCTCTCGCGTGAGGTGAGGCTGCCCAGGCTCCTGGTGTCGTGAGCGAAGCGGGGCAGGAAGTCCTGCACCTCCTGCAGCCAGCACTTCCACGCCGGCTCGTCCTCGAGCAGCAGGTGGTTGTTGCTTTCCAGCGGGACGTAACGTGCGTCGGCGATGTGGCTGGCAAAAAGGCGGCCCTCGTCGAAGGGCACACGCACGTCACCGGCTGCATGCAGGATGAGCGCGGGGCATCGCACCTGGTCGAGCAAGTGAACGACGTCGATCTCGTTGAACACCCGCATCATGCGTGCCGCATTGGCCGGTGAGGTCGATACACGCTGCAGCTCGTTGAACCACTCGTGTTGCGCCTGCGTGCCACCGGGAATGAACTGGGTGGTGAAAAACTGGCGGAACGCCGGGTTCTCCTGCCCCCAGCCGAGCTCGGCCAGCTTGTTCATGGTCTCGGCTTCTTCGCGTTGCTCCGGTGTGGGCTTGCGCTTGAGGCGGCCGCGCGCGTAGCCGCCATGCAGGATGAGATGGCTCACGCGTTCCGGGTGCCGCACGGCGTAGGCGATGGCGATCGAGGCGCCTTGCGAGATGCCCAGCAAGGGAAAGCGTGCCAGGCCGGCGGCGTCGACCACACGCTCGAGGTCGTCCACCCAGGCATCGAAGGAGATGTCGGACACGTTCCAGTCAGACAGGCCACAGCCGCGCTGGTCGTAGCGCAGCAGAGTGTGTTGGCGCGAGAGCTCCTCGATCAGATGGCCCCACACCGGGTTGTCGTTGTCGAACTCGAGATGGCTGAGCCAGTTGGAGGCCTTGACCAGCGGCGTGCCTCGGCCGGAGGTCGCATAGGCGATCTGGGCACCGTCGTGGCCGGTGCAGAAGCGGATCTGCTGCTTGAAGCCGGCGGCATCGGGCTTGCGGGCACGCGTCGCCTTGGGGCGGGCGCTCAGTGCGTTGGCATCAAGGCGTCGCACCATGGGCATGTCGGTCTCGCTGAAGGAGTAGTTCATGGCGGATGTTCATCTGGCGCGCGGGCGCGCTGCCGGGCGAACCAGTATGGCGAGCGCGGGTATGAACCGCGTTTCGCTGCGCGGTGCATTTGTTTCGTTTGTTGTTGAAAAAGAGGCGGCCAGGGTGCCGCCTCTTTCACGCTGAGCCCACGAAGCTGCTGCCGGGTTCGACGGCGGTGGGTTGCAGCACGGCGTCGAAGACGAAGTCATCGGCGCTCAGACCGGCCACGCTCACGCCGTCGAGTTGCAGGTGCCCGCCGTTGCCCAGGTCGATCAGCGTGCTGCCCGACACGTTCTGCGCGTGCGAAAGCAACCACTGGAAGTCGACCGTGCCGGTGAGACCGCGCAGGTCGATGCGGTCGCTCACACCGACGCCGGCCTGGAAGTCGCTGAAGCGGTACTCCACGTCGCCGCTGCCCACCTGCAGCGTGTCGTTGCCGGCGCCGCCCTGGAAGTGCAGCCGCGTGTCCCCAGCCAGGTTGCGTGCGTCGAGGGTGTCGTTGCCGGCGCCGCTGGCGATCACCAGGCCGTCGAGCAAGGCATCTCCGTGCGCGAGGGTCACTTCGGCGGAAAGCCCGGTCACTGTTCTGAACGAGGCCGTGCCTGCCACCTGGATGATGTCGCTGCCCGAGGTGCCCTCCACCCGCACGCTGTCGGCCTGGCCATCGCCCGCCACGCCGCCGACCGTGCTCGCCAACTCCAGGTTGACCTGCGTCACGTCGGTGCCGGAGAGATCGCCGATGGTGATGTTGTCGGCACCGCCCAGGGTGCGGATGTCGACGCGCTCCATGTCGTTCAGGTCCATGGTGACCGCGGCGACGTCGCGCGTGAGGCGCACACGGCCGCCGTTTGCGCTGATGGCGATGGTCTCGCCCACGTTCGAGCCGTTCAAGCGCAAGGTGTCGCTGCCGCCCTGGCCTTCGACGGTGTCGTTGTCGTCGCCGGGGTTCCAGGTGAAGGTGTCGTTGCCGTCACTGAGCAGGGCCAGGTCGTTGCCATCGCCGCCGGTCACGGTGTCGCTGCCGCTGCTGCCGATGATCACGTCGTCACCCAGGCCGCCGTTGATTTCGAGCCTCATGGCATTGGCGCTGAAGCTGCTGGCGTCGACCACGTCGTTGCCGCCGCCTGCGTTGATGCGCAGGGTGTCGGTGGCTTCCGCGCCCGAGACGCGCACTTCGGCTGCGGCGCCGCTCACTTGATGGCCGCTGCCCACGGTCTGCACGACCAGCGACTCGGCGCCGTTGCTCGCACTCAGGTTCACCGTGTCGGCTGCGCCGTCGGCGTTGCCCAGGTTGATGGCCACCTGGTTCACGCCGGTGCCGCTCATGTCGCCCACGTTCACCGTGTCGGCTCCGTTGAGCGCGTTGATCTCGACGCGCTCGACCTGGTTCAGGTCCATGGTGATGTTCGCCACGTCGCGGAAGAGGCGCGCGCGCGCGCCGTTGGCCGAGAGGCTGATGTTCTCGCTGGCGGCGGAGCCACCGAACTGCAGCGTGTCGGTGCCGTCCTGACCCTCGACGGTGTCGCTGCCTTCGCCCGGGTTCCACATGAAGCGATCGTTGCCGGCGCCGAGAAAGGCCACGTCGTTGCCCTGGTTGCCGTCGACGATGTCGTTGCCGTCGCCACCGAAGATCACGTCGGCGCCCTGGCTGCCCAGCACGATGTCGTCGCCGGCACCAGCGTCGATGCTGAGTGCGGCGGTGGTTGCCGTCACCGTGGTCGCGACAATGATGTCGTTGCCGCCCAGGGTGCTGATCTGCAGCTGGTCCTGCCCTTCGCTGCCGCTCACGTTCACCATCGCATGCAGGCCCACCACCGCCAGCGAACCGCCGGCGCCGAACACCTCGACGACGTCTTCGCCGTTCGTGCCAGCCACCGTCACACGGTCGATCTGCTGGTCGGCCACGCCGCCCACCGGTGTGAGGCCGATGTTCACGGTGGTGACATCGGTGCCCGAGAGGTCGTTGACGTTGATGATGTCTGCTCCGCCCAGGGTCTGGAGCGCGATGGTTTCCACGTCGTTCAGGTCCATCACGATCGCGGCCACGTTGCGCGTGAGGCGCGTGCGGCTGCCGTTTGCGCTGATGTCCAGGGTCTCCGAGGCATTGGAGCCGTTGAAGACCAGCGTGTCGCTGCCGTCCTGGCCTTCGACCGTGTCGCTGCCGTCGCCCGGGTTCCAGGCGAAGCCGTCGTTGCCCGCGCCCATCAGGGCCGTGTCGTTGCCGCGACCGCCGGTGATGCTGTCGTTGCCGTCACCGCCCAGCAGCAGGTCGGCGCCGTCGCCGCTGATGATGGTGTCGTTGCCTGCGCCGCCGTCGATGGTGAGCTGCACCAGCGCGGCCAGGCCGTTGCTGGCGGTGATCACGTCGTCGCCGCCGTTGGCGTTGACGACGATCTGTTCGATCGTGCCTGCGTCGACGCTGAACGGCGCGGGGTTCACGCGGTCGAAGCGCACCCGCGTTCCATTGGGGACGATGGTGAAGGTCTCGGCGCCGTTGCCGCCGTTGACTTCCAGGGTGTCGATGCCGGCGCCGCCTTCGGCGAGGTCGGTGTCATCGCCCGGGTTCCAGATGAAGCGATCGTCACCGGACTCACCGAACATCTGGTCGTCACCGTCACCGCCCGTGAGCACGTCGTTGCCCTCGCCACCGAAGAGGAAGTCGGCGCCGCCCTTGCCGAGCAGGGTGTCGTTGTCGGCTTGACCGAACAGCATGTCACCCCCAGAGCCACCGGTGAGCACGTCGTTGCCGGCGCCGCCGAAGAGGTTGGCGCGCGGCAAGGCGCCGTTGGTTTCACTGAGCGTGATCACGTCGTTGCCACCCAGGCCGAAAGCCTGGATCAACGAGGTGTTGGCCACCGTGGGTGTGGTGCCGGCGATGTCGACTGCGCCGCCATTCACCAGGATCTGGCCAGCCGCGTTGCGGCTCACGGCGACGCTGTTGTCGAGGTTGTCGCCGGTCACGCTGAGCGTGCCATTCGAGGAGCTGCCGCCGACGGCCTGGGTGCTGACGCCGCCGCTGGCTGCGGCTGTGCGGTGGGTGGCGGTGATCTGGCCGTTGTCGGCGAGCAGCAGGTCATCGAACGAAGCGGTGCGGATTGCGGTTGCCATGTCTGTCTTTCAGTTTTGATTCAAGTGATCTGGAAAGGGTGGAAAAAGCTCCGCCTGGGCGGTGCCGGGGCACCGCATGCGGATCGGGGGTGGGGCGGGTCAGCTTTCGCGCAGCCCGCGTCGGGCAAACAGGCCCAGCGGCTCCACGAAATACTCGAACAGGCTGCGCTCAGTGGTGGTGACGAACAGCTCCACGGGCATGCCAGCGTGCGGGCGCAGGCCGGGGTGCTGTTTCAGGCTCGCAGCGTCGACTTCCACAGTCGCCGTGAACCAGGCTTCGCCGCTCGGGCCGGTGATGCGGTCGGCCGACACGAAGCTCACGGTGCCGGGCAGCATGGGCAGGTTGCGGGCGTCGGGGGCGGTGAGGCGCACGTCGGCGCTGGAGCCGGCGCGCACCTGGTTGATGTCATCGGGGCGGATGCGCGCCTCCACCACCAGCTTCTCTTGCGCGGGCACCACGTCGAGCAGCGCAGCACGGGGTGCGATGACCTCCCCCACTGACGCCACACGCAGGCCCATCACCTCGCCATCCACCGGCGAACGCACGGTCTGGCGCTCCACCTGGTCTTGCGAGGGCCGAAGGCGTTCTTCGATCTGGCGAAGGCGCGCCGAGGCGTCGCGCATCTCGTCGGTCGCCTGCTGCTGGTACTGGTTGCGCAGCGCAAGCGCGCGGGCTTCGAGCTCGCCGATGCGCTGGCGTGCCACGGCCAGGCTGCCGCGCTGCTCGCCGACCTTGCTGCGGTAGTCGGCCGAGGTGCGCTGCAAAGACAGCAGGCGGGTGCGCTGGATGAAGCCTTGCTGCACCAGCTGCTCGTTCATCAACAGCTCTTCGTCCGACAGCGAGGCACCGGCTTCGGTGGCCAGCACCTGCGAGTTGAGGGCCTCGGCCTGGGCCTGGGCTTCGCGCTTCTGGGTGTGCAGCGAGGCGATCTGTTCATCGAGCGCACGGCGGCGGGCGGTGAAGAGCGCCAGCTCGCGTGCCACCAGCTCGGCGCCGTCGGCGTGACCGGCGGGCACCATGAAGCTCGATGCGAGCGACGCTTCGGCGCTGGCGCGCGCGAGCCGCACCTGCTCGGCGCGCGACTGGTCTTGCAGCAGGCGCAACTCGGCATCGCCGCGCAGGTCGCTCAGCAACAGCAGGGCTTCGCCGGCACGCACCTTCTGGCCGTCGCGCACCAGGATCTCGCGCACGATGCCGCCCTCCTGGTGCTGCACGGTCTTGCGGTTGAGCTCCACCTTGAGTTGGGCCGGTGCCACCACCGCGCCGGCCAGAGGCGCGAGCGAGGCCCACAGGCAGGCCAGGCTCAGCGACATCAGTGCCGGCACGGTGGCGCGGCGCAGTTGCCGGCGCCACTGGTTGGTGGCGGTGAGGTCGGGGCGCCCCTGCATCAAAAGGTGGCCGAGGGAGTGTGTGTTGGCGGTCATGGTCATGCGGCCACGCGGTTCAGCGCGTGGGGGGTTGAAGCGTTGGAAAGGGCAGGCGGCTTGGCCGCCACGGGTTGAAGGCGTGCCAGCACCGCAGCGCTCGGGCCAAAGGCATCGAGCACGCCGTCGCGCAGCACGGCCAGCTTGTCGAGCTGCGACATCAGCGCCGGGCGGTGGCTCACCATCACCACCGTCACGCGGCGCTGCTTGAGGGTCTTGAGGGCTTCGCCGAGAGCCTGTTCGCCTTCGGCGTCGAGGCTGGCATTGGGCTCGTCGAGCACCACAAGGCGCGGCTCGCCGTAGAGCGCCCGTGCGAGCGCAATGCGTTGGCGCTGCCCGCCGGAGAGCACCGCACCGGCTTCGCCGATGGGCGTGTCGTAGCCCTGCGGCAGGCGCAGGATCATGTCGTGCGCCTGCGCCAGGCGGGCGGCCTCGACCACCTGGGCAGAATCGATCTCACCGAGGCGGGCGATGTTCTCGGCCACCGTGCCGGCAAAGAGTTCCACGTCTTGCGGCAAGTAGCCCACGTGGCGGCCCCAGGCGGCGCGGCCCCATTGCGCCACCTCGGCGCCGTCGAGCCGCACGCTGCCGGCCTGCGGCTTCCAGATGCCGAGCATCAGGCGCAGCAAGGTGGTCTTGCCCGAGGCGCTGGGGCCGACGATGCCGAGGCTTTCGCCAGCGGCCAGCTGAAAGCTCAGGCCACGGATGAGAGGCGCGCGGCCGGCGGCCACCGAGAACACCACGCCTTCGGCTTCGAGGCGGCCGCTCGGCGCAGGCAGGTCGATCGGGGAGGCTGCCTCGGGCGTGCTGCGCGCCTGCAGCCGCTGCCAGGCACCGCGCGCATCGACCA
>JACMKJ010000329.1 GCA_014380155.1 Rhizobacter sp.
CAGCTGCGTCACGTCGGACACCGCAGCTTCCAGCGCCAGCTGGATTTCGGCCAGCGCGGGTATCGGCACCCACAGCGGCAACTCCTCGTCCAGCACATGGTCCTCGCGCACGTACCCGTGGGCCAGCACATAGTCGCCCAGGTTCTGCGTATTGCGCAGGCCGGCGCAATGCCCCAGCATGATCCATGCGTGCGGGCGCAACACCGCGATGTGGTCGGTGATGTTTTTTGCGTTGGCCGGGCCGACACCGATGTTGACCATGGTGATGCCGCTGCGGTCAGCGCGCATGAGGTGGTAGGCAGGCATTTGCGGCAGGCGTGGCGGCGCCACGCCGAGGTCGTCGCCCGGCTGTGGGGTCGCGCCGCGCTGGCGCTCGACCACGTTGCCCGGCTGCACGAAGGCGGCATAACCGCTGGCCGGGTCGGCCATCATCTCGTGGCCGAGCTGGATGAACTCGTCGATGTAGAACTGGTAGTTGGTGAAGAGCACGAAGTTCTGGAAATGCTCGGGCGCGGTGCCGGTGTAGTGGCGCAGGCGGTGTAGCGAGTAGTCGACGCGCGGCGCGGTGAACAGCGACAGCGGGTGGCGCGCGTGGCCGTCGGGGCCGATGGGCGGCTCGTGGGTGCCGTTGGCGATACCGTCGTCCATGGCCGACAGGTCGGGCAGGTCGAACTGGTCGCGCAGCAGCAGGCGGCGCGCGGGCGGCATGCTGCCTTCGAGGTGGTCGTGTTCGCCGAGCGAAAAGTGCACCGGAATCGGTTGTGTGGACAGGCCCACTTCGAGCGAGACGCCGTGGTTCTTGAGCAGCAGCGAAAACTGCTCGAGGTAGTAGTCGCCGAACAGGTCGGGCCGTGTCAGCGTGGTTTCGTAGGTGCCGGGGCCGGCGACGAAGCCATAGGCCAGGCGCGAGTCGGCGCGGGCCACGGTGTCGGTGTGCACGCGCAGGTAGGGGTAGCAGGCCCGCACGTGATGGCCGAGGGCTTCGCCAGCCACGAAGCGCTGCAGGCTGTCACGCAGGTGGGCGATGCCGCTGTTGTAGATGGTGGTCGCATGGGCCAGCGCGGCGGCGGCGTCACTGAAGGACCGGGCGTTGATCAGGGTGGTGGGTTTGTTTGTCGGTGCCATGGGCGCATTGTGCGTCCATGGCATGTGACAACTGTCAGGCGCCCGGGCCCGGCCTTACTTCAACGGCGCAAACAACACGCTCAGGCGGTCGACACTGCCCTCGATCCGCTCAAGCTGCGGGTAACGCAAGCCACCACGCCAGGTGACGGGCGCCGTGCGGTACTGGTCGCCCACCTTCACCAGCAGCTCGATCTTGCCGGCGCTTTTGTCATCACCCTTGGCGGCGGTAATGGCATCTTTCAGGCGTTCGGCCTTGTAGCTGCGGCCGTTCACTGCAAGCAGCGTGGCGCCCGACGTGAGCCCCGCCTGGTAGGCCGGGCTGCCCCACACCACACGGGTGAGCTTGCCTTCCTTGCCCACCATCAGGCCGAGCGAGTAGTTGAAGTCGGCGGCTTCGTCGTAGGCCTCCTGCGCTTTCACGTACTCGCTGGGCTTGTCGCTCCAGCCGAGCTTCCAGCCCGACTGGGTGATGCCGGCCAGGGGCGCGCGTGGCTCGTGCGTGTCGAGCCGCTCGCGCAGGAACCGGGCCCAGTCGTGTGGCTGCACCCGGTTGAGTTCGCGCACCACGTCGTCCAGCTTGTAGAGCACCGGGCGCAGGTCGTGCGCCGCTCGCGTGGACTCCACGCCGAAGAAGGCGCGCGCAAAGTCGTCGAGTGAACGGGTGCCGCCGGAGCGCTCGCGGATCAGCATGTCGGCTTCGAGCCAGATCAGGCGCGACTCATCGTAGTAATCGCCACCCCGTTGCCAGTCGCGCCAGTCGCGGCCCCAGCCCTGGGCCGACAGCAGCGGCTCGTTGGTGGTGTCTTGCAGGTTGCGCCAAACCCGACCGGCGCGCGCGTCGAGCCAGGCAGCGGTGGTGGCCAGGTCTTCGCGTGCGTCGAGCTGGCTGACCAGGCCCGAGCGGGCGGCGAGTACTGCGCCCCAGTACTGAGTTTGCCCTTCGTAGACCCACAGCAGGCTGTTCTGCATCGGCGTGTTGAAGTGCGGCGTCCACAGGTCGGCAGGGCGGCGGAACTTGCCGTTCCAGGAGTGCGCGTATTCGTGCGCCAGCAGGTCGCGGCCGATCGAGCCCTTGCCCCAGTCGGTGAAGTAGTTGCCCTTGACGCCGTTTTCGCTCGACTGGTGGTGCTCCAGGCCGATGCCGCTGAACTGGTCGCTCACGGCGAGCAAGAAGTCATAACGCGCAAAGCGGCGCGGGCCGAACACACGGTCGGCCTGTGTGACGAGCGCGCGGTGTGCGGCCAGCTGCCCGGCGTTGACCTCGCCTTGTTTGGCGTCGTCGACCACCAGGTTCAGGAACACCGGCGGGCGGCCTGCTTCGCGTGCGCCAGGGTCGAGGTCGAGCTGCTGGTAGTGACGGCCTGCAAACAGTGGCGAGTCGACCAGCGTCTCCACGCTCACGGTTTTGAAATTGACGCTCGCGCCCTGGCGCTCGGTCGCCGTCAGCGCGCTGCCAAAGCCCCAGCCCGCTGGCAGGGTCAAGCGGGGCTTCACGTTGATCTGGCTGGCGTCGTGTCCCGCCGGGTAGAGCAGCACGTTGTTCCATTGCAGGCCAAGTATCTCGGGCGTGACGACCATGCGGCTGCTGCTCTTGTCGAGCGGGCTCAGGAACTGAAACTCGATCTGCAGCGTGTTCGCACCGGCCGGCACCTCCACCTGGAAGGCGTGGCTGTCGAGCGTGTCGCGCTTCCATTCGAGCGGCTTGCCCTGCGCCGACATGCGCAGCCCCGCGAGCCGCGAGACGTTGCCGGTGGGCGAGTGCGTGCCCGGCAGCCAGCGCGGGTAGTACAGCGTCAGCGGCCCGGGTTTGACGGGCACGCTTTGTTTCACATTGAAGACCTTGTGGTCGAGGTCGGTGGCGTCGACATCCAGCGTCATCACGCCGGGGTACGGTGTGGTGCGAACGGGCGGCAGGGTTTGTGCCGCGAGGTGGGTGCAGGCCGCGATGCTGATGGCAGCGGCCCAGGTGCGCAGGTGCGTGTGCATGGGTCTCCTTGTGGGGGAGCGCGCACGATACCGAGTGAAGGCCCACTTGTCACGGCGGTGTCAGGGCTTGTGCGGCGCCGCCGCTACAGTGCCGCAGGCAATCACAAGACCCGCGTGGAGACAGGCATGACCCAGAACATTTCGATCCAGGCGCCGATGGCCGCCACCGTGGTGCAGCTCGCGGTGAACATGGGCGACGCGGTGCGTGCCGGCCAGCTGCTGCTGGTGCTCGAAGCCATGAAGATGGAGCACGAGATCCGCGCCGAGGCCGACGCGCAGGTGCTGCACGTGGCGGTGCAGGCCGGCGAGATGGTCAGCGAAGACGGCCTGTTGCTCACACTCGGTGCGGCCGTGGCCGGCGCGGCCGCCGCTGCGGCGCAAACGGTGCAGGCACAGGCCACAACCGAGCTGCGCGCCGACCTGCAAGAGGTCATCACCCGCCACGCTTACACGCTCGATGCACAACGCTCCGAGGCCGTGGCCAAGCGCCACGCGCTGGGCCTGCGCAGCGCGCGCGAAAACATCGCCGACCTGTGTGACGAGGGCAGCTTCACCGAATACGGCGCACTGGCCTTTGCCGCGCAACGCAGCCGCCGTGCGCTCGACGACCTGATCAAGAACACACCCGCCGACGGCATGGTGACCGGCATCGGCAGCGTCAACAGCGCGCGGTTCGGTGAAGAGAAGTCGCGCTGCGTGGTGATGTCGTATGACGCCACCGTGCTGGCCGGCACACAAGGCATGCGCAACCACCAGAAGACCGACCGCATGCTCGGCATTGCGCTCGAGCAGCGCCTGCCGGTGCTGCTGTTTGCCGAAGGGGGTGGGGGCCGCCCGGGTGACACCGATTCCTCGACTGTTGCCGGCCTGCACCTGCACACCTTTGCGAGCTACGCGCGCCTGAGCGGGCAGGTGCCGGTGGTGGGCATCGTTGCCGGCCGCTGCTTCGCCGGCAACGCCGCGCTGCTGGGCTGCAGCGACGTGATCATTGCCACCCGCAACAGCAACATCGGCATGGGCGGCCCGGCCATGATCGAAGGCGGCGGCCTGGGCGTGTTCACGCCCGAGCAAGTGGGGCCGAGCAGCGTGCAGCACGGCAATGGCGTGATCGACGTGCTGGTCGACGACGAAGCGCAGGCCGTGGCCGCCGCCAAGCAGTACCTGGGCTATTTCCAGGGCCGCTTGAGCGACTGGTCGGCCGGTGACCCCAACCGCCTGCGCGAGGCCTTGCCCGAAAACCGCGTGCGCACCTACGACATCCGCCAGGTGATGCAGGGCGTGGCCGACACCGGCTCGCTGCTGGAGCTGCGCGCGGGTTTTGGCGTCGGCATCTTGACGGCGTTGGCGCGCATCGAAGGCCGCCCGGTCGGCCTGATGGCCAACAACCCGGCGCACCTGGGCGGTGCGATTGACGCCGACGCGGCCGACAAGGCCGCCCGTTTCATGCAGCTGTGCAACGCGCATGGCCTGCCGCTCGTGTCGCTGATCGACACGCCGGGTTTCATGGTCGGGCCCGAGATCGAACAAAAAGCCCAGGTGCGCCATGTGAGCCGCATGTTCGTGACCGCCGCCCACCTGAGGGTGCCCTTTCTCGCCGTGGTGCTCCGCAAGGGTTACGGCCTGGGTGCGATGGCGATGGCCGGCGGCGGCTTTCATTCGCCCTCGCTCACCGCCGCCTGGCCGAGTGGCGAGTTTGGCGGCATGGGCCTCGAAGGCGCCGTGCGCCTGGGCTACCGCAAGGAGCTGGCGGCCGCGCCCGAGGGCCCCGAGCGCGACGCGCTCTACGACAAGCTGGTGGCCGCGCAGTACGAGCGTGGTAAGGCGATCAACATGGCCGCCATGCTCGAGATCGACGCCGTGATCGACCCGGCACAAACACGCCACTGGCTGGCGCGCGGCCTGGCCTCGTCGCGCGTCGGCGAAAAACGCAGCGCGCCAGTCGACACCTGGTGAGTTGACGCGCCCTTGTCCTACACGGGGATGCGGTGTCGGCAGGCTGCCGAGCCGCGCGTCCGGGCTCACGATGCTGCATCGCCCACAGGAGCATGCGCATGAAGACCCGATTCGACCCCATCACGGCCTGGCTGGCTGTTGCGTCGCTGGCGTGCCTGGTCGTCCTCAGCGGCTGCGGCCCTCAAGACGGCACCCTTCCGGCCGCGAACCAGCAGGTCAAGACAAATACGCCGGTGGCGGCGGCGGCGCCGCCCGTGGTCAGCTTCCACCTGGGTGAGGTGCGCCACATCGAGACCCTCACCGAACGCTCGAAACCCACCGGTGTGGGCGCCGTGGCCGGCGGCGTGCTGGGCGGCGTGGTCGGCCACCAGGTGGGTGACGGCAACGGCCAGAAAGCGGCCACCGTTGTCGGTGCCGTGGGGGGTGCGGTGCTGGGCAACAAGATCGAGCGCGACCGCGCCGAAAAGGTCGTCGGCTACCGAATCGAAGTGCGCATGGACAACGGCGATGTGCGCCAGTTCCAGCGTACCGAGCTGGGTGGCTTGTCGGTCGGTCGCCGGGTTCGCATCGATGGCGATTCGCTGACCCCCGCCTGAGGTCGATCCCTTGGTGCGAAACTCGCGGCTGCCCACAGCAAGGGAGCCCGCAGCATGGCCATTGGTTGGCTGACCGCCCTCAAAGTCATTCCCTGGAGCGACGTGATCGAAGCCACGCCTGGCATCGTCAAGGGCGCGCGCAAGATGTTCACCCGGGGCCAGCAGGTTGACGTGCCGGCGCCCGCCACACCCGGCGCCGGCGCGCCCGACCGCGTGGCCCAGCTTGAAACCGCGCTCGCTCAGCTGCGTGAGCAGCAGCAGGCTTCGGCGCAGCTGATCGAAAGCCTGGCCGAGCAGAACGCTCGCATCGTCGACGCGGTGCAGATCCTGCGCGTTCGCACCCGCTTGCTGATGGTGGTGAGCGGCGTGCTCACGCTGGGGTTGGTGGCCGCCGTGCTCTGGGGTGTGCGATGAGCGCGCCCTGCATTCGCGTGGGCATCGGCGGCTGGACCTTCGAGCCCTGGCGCAACAACTTTTATCCCGAAGGCTGGCCGCAGGGCCGCGAGCTCGAATACGCCGCCAGCAAGCTGACCGCGATCGAAGTCAACGGCACTTACTACAGCTCGATGAAGCCGGCCACCTTTGCCAAGTGGCGCGACGAATCTCCCGAGGGATTCATGTTTTCGCTCAAGGCCAACCGCTTTGCGACCAACCGCCGTGTGCTGGCCGAGGCAGGTGAGTCGGTGCAGCGTTTCATCGACAGCGGCATCGCCGAGTTGGGCGACAAGCTGGGGCCGGTGTTGTGGCAGTTCGCGCCGACCAAACGGTTCGATCCGGTCGACTTCGAGGCGTTCATGAAACTGCTGCCCGCGAAGGTGCAAGGCCTGCCGCTGCGCCATGTGCTCGATGTGCGGCACGAGAGCTTCAAGTCGGCCGAGTACCTGGCACTCGCGCGCCGCTACGAGATGGCCACGGTGTTCACCGACTCCGATGAGTACCCCTCCTTTGCCGACCTCACCGGCAACTTTCTTTATGCGCGGTTGATGCGCTCGCAGTCGCAGCTGCCACAGGGTTTCAAGCCTGCAGTGCTCGACGGCTACGCCGCCTGCGCGCAGGCCTGGGCGAGTGGCGACGAACCCGAGGGCCTGCCGCGTGTGCAGGCCAAGGCCACGCCAGCGCAGCCGCGCGATGTGTTCATGTTCTTCATCAGTGCCGCCAAGGAGCGCAACCCGGCGGCGGCGATGGGGTTGATCGAGCGCTTGCGCGGCTGAGTTTTGCTCGTCATTCCCGCGGAGGCGGGAAGTCCAGGATCCACCCGTTCGGGCTGAGGTATCGAAGCCTTCGTGCCGCTTCGCGTCGTGGCTCTTGTTCACTGCGTGAGGCCGCGCCGGGTGTTCGGCCCGGCGGCCGACCTCCTTTCTTGTGTCGACAAGAAAGGAGGCAAAGAAGCGACCCCTGCCGACTCGGCCCTCGCGTTGCGAGGGCTGCCTTGCGCTGCTCGGTCTTTGCGGGTCGGGCAGAACTCGCTACGCGCCGTGCCGGCGCTGCGCTCAAACAACCGCCCGAAGTCAGTTGTTGATGCGCGCTGCGCGCGCCCCGCAAAGCCCTGCGCTGCTCAGCTCGTCCGAAGGGGGAGATGAACACCAGCCGGCCTCGCTACGCTCGGCTTGATTGGCTGGCTTCGCCTTGCCGCGATGACTTCTCAGACCTTACGGCTTGGCAGCCACGCGCTTGAGCTCCATCTCCGCAAGCGCGTGCTCGCGGTAAGGCGTGGCGTTGATCTCGACGGTGCGCTGGAACATGCGACGGGCATCGTCGGTCTGGCCGCGCAGCAGCAGCTGCTGGCCCACGTAGAAGTAGGCCTCGGTGAGGTTGAGCCGCTCCATGCGCTTGTCTTGCCGCGCTAGCTTGAGCAGCTCGTTCTGATCGGCCTGGCCGGCCAGGTAGTGCAGCAGCACGCCGGGCCAGGCGCCCTTGTCCGCCTCGGGGAGGAAGGGGCCGAGCGCTGCCTTGCCCTTGCCGCCGGCACGCTCGGCCGCGAGGTAGAGCCAGGTCAGCGCGAACACCCGGTCTTCGCCCGAGCTGTCTTGCGCCGCCTGGCGGAAAGACTGCTCGGCCTGTGCGAACTGGCCCTGGTAGTACAACGCGCCGCCAATGCCGCGGTCGAGGAAGGCGCGGCTGCTCGGGTTCTTGTACTGCTGCATCGCGGCCACCGCTTCGTCGGCACGGCCGAGTGACAACAGGGCCAGGCCACGGGTGTAGTGCGCATAGCCTCCCTCGGGCGCGGCGGCGAGTGCACGGTCGGCATCGGCCAGCGTGGCTGATGGGTCGTTGAGCATGCTGTTGGCGATGGCGCGGCGCTCCAGTGCGGCGGCGGCCAGCGGGCCGTCGGGGCCGGCGCGTTGCAGGGTTTCGGTGGCCAGCATTCGCTCGACCTCCTGGCGCACCACGATCTCGCGCAAGGTGTCGGGCTGGTCGCCGAGCTTGCGGTACACACGGCGCTCGATCTCGCCAAAGGCGCTGCGCAGGCCGTCGAAGTCGAGCAGCGGCAAGCGTGCCGTCACTCCGCCCAGCTTGCGAGCCGCCTGCACCCGCTCACGAAAGCGCGCCAGGTCGGCTGGCAGCACGGTGTCGGAGCGGCGGTCGTAGGTGAGCAGGTAGTTGAGGGTGTTGCCGTCCAGCTCATAACGAGAAGACAGGTTGAAGTGTTTGTCGCCCACGTCGCTCGGGGCGGGCGGCTGCGACGTGAACTTGCGCGGCCCGATCAGGCGCAGGCGTTGTTTCACCTGCTGCGGCTGGTCGACCAGGTAGGGCATCTCGCGCTTGGCCTCGCGCGGGCCGACCAGGCTGTCGAGCAGCTCCAGCGCCGGCACCTCGACCGACAGCGCGCCGCGGTCGTATTCGCCCAGGCCCGGTGCTTCGTACTTCAGCTCCAGCTCGAACTGGTTTTCCTCGCGGTCGTCGCGCACCACCGGCGCGGCGGTGGCCTTGAGGCCGGGCAGCATGCGCGCGTAGGCGCCGGCGATGGCGCTGGCAATGCGCTCGACGCCGCCTGCGCTCACGTTGCTGCGCCAGCCCTCGGCGGCCAGGCCCCGCGCACGCACGATGGAGGTGAACTGCGGCACTCGCCGCAGGTCGGAGGCGTCCCAGACCGACTCGTACTCCTGGCTTTGCACCTGGCCGGGTGCGGGCTCCAGGCGAGCGAGCGTGGTGGTGCTCGGGTCGACCACCAGGCTCAGGCCGTAGTTGACAAAACCTCGCGTCTGCAGCCGGCGGCCCTGCTTCTGGATGGTGGGGTCGAGCCAGTAGACGGTGTCGTTGAGCGCCAGCCGGGTGATGACGTGGTCGAACTGGTCGTGCGAGGGCAGGTAGTCGGCCACGCCACGGTTGCGGTGCACCGAGATCAGCGCGGGTTTGGCGTCGAAGTCGAGGCGGCGCAGGATGGCGTTCAACAAGGCCACCTTGTCCTTGCAGTCGCCCAGGCGCTCGGCGTAGGTCTTGGCCGGGGTCTTGGGGCGGTGCGAGCTTTCGCCCAGGCTCACGCTGAAGTAGCGCACCTCGTCTTGCACGAACTCGAGCACCTCGGAGGCCAACTGCTCGCGCGACAAACCCTTGCCGCGCCAGGCCTCGATGCGCGCCGTGAGCTCGGGCCCCAGCTCGCCGGGGTTGGCAAACAGCTCGTCGGCCCAGCCGGCCACCTGCTGCCAGTCGGCATAGCCGCTCACGTGCAGCGCGGGGTAGACCTTGAACCACGGCGGCACGTTTTCTTCGAGGGTCACCGCCGGCACGTCGCGGCGTGTGAGCTGCAGCACCTGTCGGCCCCCTTCGACCACAGACTCCGGCACCGCGTCGCTGCGCATGCCACGGGTGTGCAGCGTGCGACCGCGTGGGTACGCCAGCCGCCATTGCAACTCGTCGACCGCTGCGCCAAAGCCGAGCTGGTAGGTCTCGGCAAAATGGCCCTTGAAGATGGGGTTGGCACCGTGCACCGTGTAGGCCACCTCGACCACGTCGCCCACCCGCACGTCATTCAGCAGCACCAGCAGGGTCTGCACGCCGGTGAGCGTTTGCCGCTCGAGCGCTTCTTCGCGGCGCAGCAGCTCGATGCGGGCGTCTTTCAGCCGGTCCAGGCGGGCGCCGTTGCGTTGCACCGAGGCCTCGTGCACCGTGAGCGTCTGGTAGGCGGGGTTGAAGTACAGCTCACCTTTCGAGACCACCTGAAGCCCGGCCGCCTCGGTGGCCACGGAGCGGGTGCGGGTGTAGACCTGCTGTGAGGCGTCGGCTCCGAGCAGGGTCTGGGTGTCGATCAGCAAAAGGCGGTAGCCGAGGCCACCGCTGGTGGCGGCTGGCGCCGGGGCCGAGGCGGGCTTGGCGGGCTTGACCCAGTCGGGTGTCTTGCCGAAACGGTAGCTGTTGGCCGCTGGCGCCTTGGCGCTGGTTTTGCCGGCGGCGGGTTTGGCTGCGGTTTGCGCCAGCGCCCCCCACGGCATGGCCAACGCGGCGGCCCAGAACAATGCGTGGGTCAACACGCGGGGCCAGCGGGCGGGGCGGCGGCAAAGTGTGGGCATGGGCAGAGCTTTCGGTCTGCGGCCATTATCTTCAGTGGGCTTGTGCAGAACCGGCGGCCGTAGGTGAAACAGATGAAGCAATCCACGACCGCGTGACCTTGTGCGCAATGGCCCGCTGTTTCAGGCGCTGCAAGCCTCGCTCACTGCCGGCGTGGCGCCTGCTCCGGGGCGGGTGAGCGGGAGACGTCGCGGAACAGCAGCATGTCGAGCAGCCTCGCCGAGGCGCCTTTGTAGAAGCCCTGGGCACGCACGGGGGCGTCGGCCGGCGGGTTGTGGAAGGTGCCGAAGACCATGTCCCACAGCGGCAGGTCGGCGTAGTTGTGCGCATGCACGCCGCGGGCGTGGTGCACACGGTGGCTTTCGGGGCGCTGCACCAGGAAGCCCAGCCAGCGCGGTGTGCGCAGGTTGGCGTGCTGGAAGATCGCCAGGAAGGTCAGCGCCGCGCTCGCCAGCGCGCCGGCCTCGGGCGTGAGGCCGAGCACCGGGAACAGCACCAGGCTGGACAGGCTCACGAACAGCAACGCGTCGACCGGGTGCAGGTAGTAGGCACCCCAGGCGTCGAGGCTTTCGGCGCTGTGGTGCATCTGGTGGCCCAGGCGCCACAGCCAGTCGTGCCGATGGGCCATGCGGTGGTACCAGTAGTGTGTGAACTCGTAGCACAGCACGCCCACGGCCGCGCCGCCGAAGGTGCCGAGCGCGCTGCTGTCGAGCAGGCTGGCACCACCGAAGAAGGTGGCCCAGGCCATGCCGATGGTCAGCGAGAGTGCGAAGTTGATGGCCGTGACGACGAAGGCGCGGCTGCGCCACCAGCGGCTGCGCTCGTCGGCATGCGGTCGGTGAAAAAAGTCGAGCAACAGGAAGGCTGGCAACAGGGCCAGGGTGATCAGTTCAAGCCATGACATGGAGGCCTCCTCTTGGGAATGAAACGCAGGACGGCAATGTAGGAAGGCCGCGTCCGCGCGGCGTCCGCCGGGCTGCGGTGAAAATGCGGCCATCTCGTCACTGGCTGGCGCCCCCGTGTCCTCCAAGCCCCGCGCACCCCACATCGAATTGCAGCTGCACGCCTACCCGGCGCTGCAGTGCGATGGGGTGGCCGCGCCGCTCAAGCTCAGGCACGGCCTGGCGCTGATCGCCCACCTGGCCGAAGCCGGCCGCAAGGTCTCGCGCCTGCAGTTGGCCGCGTTGTTGTGGCCTCAGGCCGACGAAGCGCTGGGCCGTGGCCGGCTGCGCCGCCTGCGGCACGAGACCAACAGCAGCCTGGGTTGCGAGCTGGTGCAGGCCGATGCCGACATGTTCTGGCTCGCCGCCTCCCAGGTCGACGTGCACGCGGTGCGCGACAGCGCCCGAGCCCTGCTCGATGCCTTGCCTGACACCTGGGCGGGCGACGACATCGAGCGTGTGCTCGCCCCCACCGCCCACCTGCTGCTCGACGGCTTTTCGATCGATTCCGACGCCTTCGCCGCCTGGCTCGACGCGCACCGCGCCGATCACCAGCGCCTGCTGGCACGCGCCCTCCAGCGTGTGGCCGAGCACCTGGCCGCCGGGGTCGACCCGCAGCGTGCCATCGACGCCGCGCAGCGCCTGATCGCGCTAGACGCCTGCTCGGAAGGGGGTTACGCCGCGCTCATCACCGCCCACGGGCAGCTCGGCGAAACGGCTGCGATGGAGGCCGCCTACTTCCGCTGCGCCGAGGTGCTGCGTGTCGAGTTGGGCGTGCGGCCGTCGGCGCGGGTCGAGGCGGCTTATGCCGGGGCGCGGCCAGAGGCCGAGCCGGCTGCAGCGGCTACGGCATCTCCCCCGCGCCTGCCGCGCATCCGCTTTGCGCAAACGCCCGAAGGCGCGGTGGCCTACAGCCTGCAAGGCGAAGGCCCGCAGACGGTGGTGATGGTGCCCGGCCTGTTGTCGCATCTCGAAGTGTTGTTCGACGAGCCGCGCATCAGCCGCCACCTCGGCAGCCTGGCCGAACACTACCGCGTGGTGGTGATCGACCGCCGCGGCACCGGGCTCTCCGAGCGTGTGGGTGTGCAACCGACCGCCGTCGCGGCGCGCGAAGACATCACCGCCGTGCTCGACCACCTGGGCCTCGACAAGGCCTGGATCTTCGGCGCCTCGGTGGGCGGCACCATCGCGGTGGAATTTTCCGCGACCCTGCCGGAGCGGGTGCAGGGCCTGCTGTTGTTTGGCGCCAGTGCGCGCGGCGCCTGGGCGAGCGATTTCCCATGGGCCATGAAGCCCGAGGCGATGACCCAGTGGCTCGCGTTGCTGCGCGACGGCTGGGGCGAGGCCACCAGCGTGGCGGCGTTTGCCCCCTCAGTCGCCAACGATACCGAAGTGCACGCCTGGTGGGCACGCATGCTGCGCACCGCGGCTTCGCAAAACGGCATCGAGCAGATCCTGCGCGAGTTCCATGCGATGGACGTGCGCCAGCACCTGGCTGCCGTCCGCGCCCCGACGCTGGTGATGCAGCGCCAGGGCGACCGCATCGTGCGCGAAGGCGCGGGGCGCTTTCTCGCCGCCGGCATCCCCGGTTCGCAACTGCTCTTGATGCCGGGTGACGACCATTGGTGGTGGCATGGTGACGCCGAAGCGGTGATGCATGCCACGCTGCAGTTCATCGACCGGCACTCGGGCGCCTCAGCCTCTTCACCCGCCTGAGAGGCTGCGTGCATCGTGCTGCGTGGCCGCGTCGAGGTGGCGGGTGCAGTCGAGCAGCTCCACCGCGTGGGGCGGGGTGGCGTCGAGCACACTGATCGAGGTGTTGCCGATGCGCGGCAGCTCGTTGTCGTCGGCCCGCTGCGCGTGGTGTGACAGCAGCGCGCGAATCACCAGGCCGTGGGTCACCACCGCCAGGTTGCCGCCGAGCGAGGCGCGCAGCGCCACCATGTGCTGAAAGGCCTGCGCCACACGCGCCAGAAACGTGGCCACCGATTCGCCGCCGGGTGGCGCGTCGCTCATGGCGAGCGGGTTGAAGCCGAGCGTGTCGTAGGGCTGGCCGCGCAGGTCGCCGAAGTTGCGTTCGTGCAGCAAGGCGGTGGTCGACGGTGTGAGGCCGGTGGCCGCGGCAATCGCTTCGGCGGTGCTCATCGCCCGTGGCAGATCGCTGCTCACGATGCCGGCGAGCTGCATGCCCGCCAGCCGCTGGGCGACCCGTTGCGCCTGTGCCAGCCCGTTGGCGCTGAGCGGCGTGTGGGACGGCTGCAGCATGCGGGTCACGTTGAGCGGCGTTTCGCCGTGGCGCACGAGGATGATGGACATGGCCGAATCTGCTTTCTGTTGGCGAGGCAACGCCGCATTGTCATCACCGGCGAACAGCCCCGCAGCCACCTTGGCGACGCGGGAATGCCAGACTTGCGGCCCTTTCCAGAATCGTCAAAGTGCTCGCCATGAAAGCCTCCGACACCGCACCGCTCGACCCCACTGCCGCCGAGCGGCCCCCTCGCCCCGCTGCCACCCTGGTGGTGGTGCGCGACGCGCCCGGCGGCATGCAAGTGCTGCTGTTGTGCCGCGCAGAACGAGGCGACCACAACAGCGGCGCCTGGGTGTTCCCTGGCGGCACCATCGACAAGAGCGACGCGCAATGGCGCGCCTACTGCACCGGCAGCGACGACACGGCGGTGAGCGCCCGCCTGAGCCTGCCCGATGGTGGGCTCGACTACTGCATCGCCGGCATCCGCGAGTGTTTTGAAGAGAGTGGCTTGTTGTTTGCCACCGACGCGAGCGGCGCGCAGATCGCGCTGCAAGGCGAGGCCGTCACGCGCCTGGGCGAGTGGCGCGGCCCTTTGCACCGTGGCGAGCGCAATCTGGGCGCGCTGTGTGAGGCCGAGGGCTTGAAGCTCGACGTCGATCAACTTGTCTACTTCAGCCACTGGCTCACGCCGCAAGGCCGCGCCAAACGGTTCGACACGCGCTTCTTCCTGGTGCTCGCCCCCGCTGCACAAACCGCCGAGCACGACGGCGCCGAAATGGTGGCGATGGAATGGCTGCGCCCGAGCGAAGCCCTCGCACGCAGCGACTCGCTCAAGCTGATGGGGCCGACCCGCGCCACGCTGAGCGCCATTGCCCACTTCGACAGCGCGCAAGCGTTGATGGCCTGGGCGCGCCAGCCGCGCGAGGTGAGCCTGATCAACCCACGCATCGGCATGGGCCACCAGGGCCTGCGCCCGGTGCTGCCCACCGAACACGCCTGGGCCGAGATGGGCCGCATCGACCCGCTCGGCCATGGCACCGCGTCATACGAGATCGTGCCCGGCCGCGCGGTGAAACTTTCAGCGCATGTGATTCGTGTCACCGCGCCCAACGCGAGCGTGATGACCGGCCCCGGCACCAACACCTACCTGGTGGGCGGTGGTGCCCTCAACGAGTGGGCCGTGATCGACCCGGGCCCCGCCTTGCCCGAGCATGTGGAAGCCATCCTGGCCGCTTCGCCCGGCCCGGTGCGCTGGATTCTGGCGACCCACACCCACATGGACCACTCGCCCGCCACGGTGTCGCTCAAGCATCACACCCACGCGCAGGTGGGCGGCCGCCAGCCCGACCACCCGCACAAACAAGACGCCAGTTTCGCCCCGGACCGCGTGCTCCACGAGGGTGAGCGCATCGAGCTGGGCCCGAACATCACGCTGCGTGTGATCCACACACCGGGCCATGCATCCAACCACCTGTGCTACTTGCTCGAAGAAGAAAAAACCCTCTTCACTGGCGACCACGTGATGCAGGCCTCCACCGTGGTGATCAACCCGCCCGATGGCGACATGGCGGCCTACATCAACTCACTGCGCGCGTTGCTGCACGAAGACATCGACTGGCTCGCCCCCGGCCACGGCTTCCTGATGGCCCAGCCGCGCAAAGCGATGCAGGCCGTGATCGACCACCGCCTGAAACGCGAAGCCAAGGTGCTGAGCATGGTGCGCGAACACGGCCCGGCGACGCTGGAGCAGCTGCTGCTGTTTGCCTATGACGACGTCGATCCCCGCATGCTGCCGGTGGCGGCGCGGTCGTTGCTGGCGCACTTGAACAAGCTGCAGGTGGATGGCGGGGTGAGCGAGTCGACCGGGCATTGGCGGGTCACGTCGAAGCCTTGAGCGCCGCCAGCACCTCCCCCACGATGCGGTTGGTCTCTTCGATGTCGTCTCCCCGCACATGCGAGACGCTCATGCGCACGATCACCAGGCGCTGTGACGGGATGACCACCACAAACTGGCCCATGAAGCCGCGCGCGAAAAACGTGTCAGCTGGCGCGGAGGCCAGGCCCCAAGGCACGCCCCAACCGGGCACGTTGCCGGGCACGCGGTTGGTCCAGAAGCCGGCGCCGTAACCGGTGGCCAGGGTGGGGCTGGTCGATTGCGCCACCCAGCCGGCGGGCAGGATGCGGCGCCCGCCCACCACGCCGTCGTCGAGGTAGAGCTGGCCGAAGCGGGCCCAGTCGCGCGGTGAGGCGAGCATGTGCGAGGCGCCCACGGGCGTGCCGGTGGCGTCGAAATCCAGCGTGACATGGCGCATGCCCAGCGGGCCGAAGAGTTCGCCGTGGGCGAAGCGCAGCACGTTATTTGCGTTGCCACCGACCGCATCGCGCACGATGCGTGACAGCAGGATGAAGTTGGTGTCGGTATAGGACCAGCGCGTGCCGGGTGCGACGGCCAGTGGCGCTGCGGCCGCCGCGGCCGCTTTGTCGCGCACGGTGTACATGATCTGCGTGCTGGAATCGAAGCCGGAATTGTCTTGCAACAAGTCGAGGCCCGAGGCCTGGCGCAAGAGGTGTTCGATGGTGATGGCGTGGCGCGGGTCGCCGGGGTCGCGCCATTCGGGCAACGGCGCGGGCTGGTGCAGCGAGAGGCGGCCTTGCTGCACCAGCGCGCCGATCAATGCGTTGGTCACCGATTTGGTCATCGAGAAGCCGAGCACCGGGGTGTCGACGCCATAACCTGGCGCATAGGTTTCGCCGATCAACTGGCCGTTGTGCAGCACCACCATGGCCTTGGTGTTGTGAGGCGGTGGCGAGAGGGCGCGGGCCAGGGCGGCGGCGAGCGCAGGGTTTGTGGTTTGAACCCGCTCTGGCCCCGCGATCTCTGGCAGCCGGGCCGCCTGCACGTTGATCACCGGCGGCGCGGCTGCGGGTTCCAGCGCCTCGTGGGCAGGAAGGGCCACACAGCCCAAGCCCTCGCGGTGCCGGGCCCGGCTCTCGAAGAGGCCGGCCATCGACACCGTGACCTCGCGCTGGGCCGTGTCCACCTGTCGGCGCAGCGCCCAGGCGAACGGGCCCATGCCGGGCAGGGGCTGCACCCTTTCGGTGAAGGAGGTTTGTGGGTCGATCTTGGAGACAAAGGCGTCGTCGCAGATCAAATGGCTGGTCAGGCCAGTGGCCACGCGGGCGGCTTTGTCGACACGCCATGAGGCGCAGCCGGACAGGGCGGCCGTCGCAGCCGCGGCGAGCACGATGAGTTTCAGGGGCAAGGGTTTCAAGGCCAGGTCTCCAGTCAGGAAAGAAGGCCTTCACTGTGCAAACGCCATCGCCTGGCGTCTTGCCGATTCTGAAATTCACTCGCCGATTTGAAGAATCGGCATGAAAAAGCTCAGGTTTTGTCGCGCGCGGCCGCCGCGCCGCGCTCCACGTTGATGGGAATCAGCAACAACAACCCGGCGATGAAGAACACGCCGGTCGACAGAATCGCCAACCGGTGGTCGCCGCTGGTGAGCACCGTGACCACGCCGTAGGTGACCGGGCCGACGATGGCCGCGAGCCGCACCGCAAATGTCCACAGCGCAAAAAACTCGGCCCGGTGTTCGGTCGGCGCAAACAGCCCGGCCATCGCCCGACCGGCCGACTGGCTGGAGCCCATGCACAAACCGGCGATCACCGCCGCCACCCAGAACAGCCCCGGGCTGGTGGCCATCACGGCCAGCACCGTCATCACCACCCAGCCGGCCAGCGTGACGGCGAGCGCCCGCTTGTGGCCGATGCGGTCTTGCCAGTAGCCGAAGCCAAACGCGCCCAGCGCCGCCGCGATGTTGACCAGGAAGACGAGCGCCATGGTTTGCGCCTGCTTGAAGCCCAGCGCCTGCTCGGCGTAGACGGCGGCCAATGCAATCACCACCGAGATGCCTGCCTGGTAGCTCGCGCCACAGGCCAGCAGCCAGGAGAAATCACGAAACTGCCGGGCCCGCCGCCAGGTGCTCGCCAGGCGCTCGACCGAGGCGCGCAGGCCGGCCTGCCGAATCGCCTGCGCTTGTGGCACCGCGCGCTCGCGTAACAACAAGAAGGTGGCGAGCGACGCCAGGCCGTAGACACCGGCAGTGATCATCATCGTGACCGGCACGAACGAGGTGGGCGGCTCGCCGCGCGCCTGTGCCGTCAACACATACGCCAGGCTCAGGCCGAGCGACAACATGCCGCCGAAGTAGCCGAAACTCCAGCCCCAGCCCGACACGCGGCCCAGCGCTTCGCGTTTGGCGAGCTCGGGCAAGAAAGCCGCGGTGAGGGACTCGCCGATGGCATAGAAGGTGTTGGACAACACCACCGCCGCCACCGCCCAGGCCACGTCGCCCCGGCCGGCGAAGGCGAGCATCACGGTGCCCGCCACGCAGCCGGCGGTGCTGATCGCCAGCAAGCGCTTCTTGTTGGCGCGCAGGTCGGCGTAGGCGCCGAGTGCCGGCATCACGATCATCACCAGCACGCTGGAGAGTGCGAGCGTCAGCGTCCAGGCGAGCGTGCCCCACTGCGCGCCTTGCGCCACCACGCCGACGAAGTAGGCGTTGAACACTGCCGTGAGCACCACCGTGGTGTAGCCCGAGTTGGCGAAGTCGTACATGGCCCAGCCGAAGACTTCGCGTTTGCGCACGCCGTCGTTGAGGGCATCTTGGGGGAAGAGTGGCATGGCGAGGTCGGGGCGCCGGCTCGAGGGGAGCGTCGTCGGGCCCGAGTGTGCCGCTTGGTGCGCCAACGCGCACCAACTTTGTTGCGCGGCCCCCAGCCCGCGCGCAACGATCGGTCTGGCGTCAGGCGATGTAGAG
>JACMKJ010000330.1 GCA_014380155.1 Rhizobacter sp.
AGGTCGATGCCGATGATTCTTGCCATTTCTTCTCTCCTGTACCTGTACGCCCTGCCGGGTGTGAATCAGTCTGTGGGGTAGTTGTGGATAACTGTTACGGATTCAAGGCCGCGGTTCATTTCGGGGCGGTGACCGTCACCAGGGCGGGCCGCAGGACGCGGTCGGCGATCACGTAGCCCTTCTGCAGCACCGAGACCACGGTGTTCGCCTCCTGCTCGGCCGGCACGACGCTGATGGCCTGGTGCTGGTGGGGGTCGAACTTGGTGCCGGCCGGCGGGCTGATCTCCAGCACCTTGTTGCGCTCCAGTGCCTGCGACAACTGGCGCAGCGTGGCGTGCACGCCTTCGAGCAGCTGCTCTGGCGTTGCGGCCTGGATGGCGATGGCGGCCTCCAGGCTGTCTTTCACCGGCAGCAGGCTGTCGGCGAAGCTCTCGACGGCGAACTTGCGGGCCTTGACCACCTCTTCTTCAGCACGGCGACGGATGTTTTCCGTCTCGGCCTTGGCACGCAGATAGGCGTCAGACATCTCGGCCAGGCGAGACTCCACCGAGGGCTGCTCGGCGGCCGCTGCCGGGGTGTTGTCGATCGGTTCTGCCGTGCCGGGCTCGTTGGAGCTGGGGTTCTGGGAGTTGTTTTCTGTGTTCTGCATGGGGCGATTACCTGTCGAAGGCGGGCATCTGGGTGCGCCGCCGGGGATTTCAAGGGCCGATTTGCGGGAGATTTCAGTCGGGGTCGACCGAGGCGCTCCAGCGGTCCCAGTCGGCCAGCTGGCGCCGGTCGCGCTTGGTGGGGCGGCCTTGTTCGATGGCCAGGGCGGGCTCGGGCGTCTCGCGTCTCTGGCGGGCGGCTTCTTCGCGCCGGGCCACGCTCTCGGGTGTCTCTTCGTACAGCGCCTGGGCCACCGGGGCCGGGCCGCGCATGTTGCTGAGCGCGCGCACCTGGATGGCGCGCAGCACCGGGCCCTGGCGGATCTCGACCACGTCGCCGGCTTTCAAGTCACGAGACGGCTTGGCGACCTGGCCGTTGACCTGGATGCGGCCCTTGTCGATCTCTTGCGTGGCGAGGCTGCGCGTTTTGAAAAAGCGCGCGGCCCACAGCCACTTGTCGAGCCGCACGCCGGAAGAGGGCGTGCTCATCAGGAGTGGGTTCCGGTCTCGGGTGCACGCGTTTCCCAGCCCTGCAGGTGCTGCAGGGCCAGCGAGCTCAGTGCGGCCATCCACTCGTGCTGGTCGTTCAGGCAAGGCACGTAGTTGAACTCGGTCCCACCGGCTTTCAAGAAGGCTTCGCGCGCTTCCTGGTTAATCTCTTCCAGGGTTTCGAGGTTGTCGGCCACGAAGCCGGGGCAGATCACGTCGATCTTCTTGACGCCCTGCTGGGCGAGCTTGACGAGGGTGGGCTCGGTGTAGGGCTGCAACCATTCGGCGCGGCCCAGGCGGCTCTGGAAGGTGACCACCAGGTTCTCCGGTTTCACGTCGGCACGCAGGGCGACCAGACGTGCGGTCTCCATGCATTCATCGAAATAAGGGTCGCCGAGCGCCTGGGTGCGCTTGGGCATGCCGTGAAAGCTCATCAACAGCTTTTCAGCTCGGCCGTGGGTCATCCAGTGGTCCATCAGCCGCTTGACGAGCGCGTCGATGTAGCGCGGGTCGTCGTGGAAGCGGTTGATGAAACGCAGCTCGGGCAGGCTGCGCACGCGCTTGCCCCATTTGTAGACCGCATCGCTCACGCTGCCGGTAGTAGCGGCGCAGTACTGCGGGTACATCGGCAGCACCAGTACCCGTTGAGCGCCACCGGCCTTGAGCTCGTCGAGCACCGAGGCGATGGATGGTGCGCCGTAACGCATGGCAAAACGCACCGTGACGCGGTGGCCGCGTTGTCCGAGGTAGCCTGCAAGCAGCTTGGCCTGCTTGTCGGTCCAGGAAGTGAGCGGCGAACCCTCGGGCGTCCAGACGCTGGCATAACGTTTGGCCGATTGCGCCGGGCGGGTGCGCAAGATGATGCCGTGCAAGATGAAGCACCAGATCCAGCGCGGAATCTCGACCACCCGCGGGTCGTGTAAGAACTCGCTCAGGTAGCGCCGCACGGCCGAAGCGGTGGGCGCGTCGGGCGTTCCGAGGTTGCACACCAGGATGGCGGTGGTGGGGGCTGACCCGGAGGCGGGTGCGGGTTCGCGGGCATACGGCATGTGGGGAGCCAGGGTGAGAGCGGCGGACAGTCCGCGATTATCGACCCCGCCGCATGCACTCCTCGATGTCGGCCAGCACGGAGCTGACGTTGATCGGTTTTGTCCAGTAGCCGATGAAGCCGGCTTCGTAGGCGCGCTTCATGTCGTCGGGCATGGCATCGGCCGAACACATGTAGGCCGGCACGTTGTCGAGGCCGGGCAGGGTGCGCAGCATGCGCAGCACCTCGAAGCCCGAGATGCCCGGCAGGTGAGCATCGAGCACCAGCACCTCGGGCTGCCAGTCTTGCGCCAGCGAGACCGCCTGGTCGCCGTCTTCGGCCACACGCAGCTCGATCCGGCTGCTGTGCATGCGCATGGCCTCTTCGAACAGGATGGCGTTGAGGCGGTTGTCTTCGACGTAGAGCATGCGCAGGCCGTTGCTCTCGGGGGCATCTGTGACAGCCGTTGTCGCGGACGCGCTCATCGCGGCGTCTGACGGCGCGTCGACCGACTGCAGCTGAATGCGCACGCAGGTGCCGCGGCCCGCTTCGCTGCTCACCTCCAGGCGCCCGCCGATGGCCTGTACCAGGCTGCGCGAAATGATCAGCCCCAGGCCGGTGCCTTCGATGGCCGACGTCTCGCGGCCCAGCCGCTCGAAGGGCTGGAACAGGCGGCTCATCTGCTCGGCGCTCATGCCGGTGCCGTTGTCTTCGACGCACAGGGTCAAGCGGCCTGGCGCGGGGTTTTCAAGTCGCCACTGCACGCCTCCGCCCACACGGTTGTACTTGATGGCGTTGGAGCCCACGTTGAGCAGCACCTGGCGCAGGCGCTGCACGTCGGCGTGCACCCAGGCGCCGGGGCCGACCTCGTTGCGCAGACTGACTTGCCTGGCCTGGGCGGTGGGCCACAGCAGCTCGATGGCGCGCAGGACGACGTCGTGCAGGTCGACTGCGCCGAGGTCGAGCGCCAGGGCACCGTCTTCGATCTTTTGCAGGTCGAGCACGTCGTCGATGAGTGCGAGCAGGTGTTCGCCCGCGCCCAGCACATGGCCGGCGTACTCACGCACCGTGCCGGCGTCGAGGGCGGCCGGGTTCATGCCCAGCAGCTGCGAGAAGCCGATCACCGCGTTGAGCGGTGTGCGCATCTCGTGGCTCATGCGCGAGAGGAATTCGCTCTTCGCCTGGTTGGCCAGCTCGGCCGCCTGCTTGTCGCGCAGCATCTGGTCGTCTTGCTTGCGGCGGGTCACGTCGGACTGTGTGCCGACGATACGATCGGCCCGGCCATCGGCACCACGCCGCACGATCTTGCCGCGGTCGCGGACCCAGATGTCGTGGCCAAGGCGGTGCCGCACGCGGTATTCGAGGTCGTAGTAAGGCACCTCACCGCGATGGTGGCTTCTGATGGCGGCCATCACGCGCGGCAGGTCGTCGGGGTGCACACGCGAGCGCCATTCGTCGGGTGTGTCGCCGATCTCGTGGTCGGCGAAGCCGCGCATCTCTTTCCAGCGTGTCGAGTAGTAGAACTTGTCGGTGCGACCGTCCCAGTCCCACAGGCCGTCGCCCGAGCCTTCGAGGGCGAACTTCCAGCGCTCCTCGGCCATGGCCAGGGCCTGCTCGGCGGCGCGCTGCTGGGTGATGTCGCGAAAGGTGAGCACCACCGAGAAGGTGCTGCCCTCGGGGCGAAGCTGCAAGGGGTGCCCGTTGAGCGAGATCCAGCGGGTCTGCCCGTCGGGGCGGCGCAGGGCGAATGTCTGGCCGATCAGGGGCTGGTCCTTGCTGACGACACGTTTCACCGGGTGGTCATCAGCTGCCAGGAGCGACTGGTCGAGTCCGAGTAGCGCGAAGGGCCATGCGTCACCGAGGCCCACCACGTCGGCCTGGTTCACGCCAAGGATGTCGCAACCTGCAGGGTTGATGGCAATGATGTCCAGCGTGGGCGTGACCACCAGCAAGCCGTCGCTGATGGCCGCCGCCACCGAGCGGTAGAGCTCTTCGCTCAGGCGCAGCTTGTCGGCGGCACGGCTTTGTTCGGTGACATCGCGCTGCACGCCGATGTAGTGCGTGAGCCGGCCTGCAGCATCACGCACCGGTGCCACGTGCAAGGCATTGCTGAACACCGTGCCGTCTTTTCGCACGTTGGTGAGGGTGACGCTGGCGGCGCGGCCTTCGCGCACGGCATCGCGCAATTGCGCACGACCGGGCTGCTCGGTGAACTGGCCCAGCAGGAAGCGGCAGTTGCTGCCCAGCACTTCGCGGCGGCTGTAGCCGGTGAGGCGCTCGAAGGACGGGTTGACGTAGATCAGCGGCATGTCGGGCTGTGTCGCGTCGGCCACGCTCATCGGCAACGAGGCATCGGCTTCAAGTGCGCGCTGCATGATGAGCACGTCGCGCTCGAGGTGGCGCAGCTCGGTCAGGTCGCGCGTGACGTACAGCACCTGCTCATTCGGCATCGGCGAGAGTCGGGCCTCGAAGGTGCGCATCACGCCGTCCGGGGTGGCGAGCTCGTAGTCGATGCGCTGTACTTCACCGGTCGCCAAAGCGCGCTTGATGGCAGGCACGGCGAGATCGGCCACCGGTTGGGGCACGCCGGCTCCGAAGGGCTTGCCGCGCACGCTCTCCCACGAGTGCACCATCATCGGGTGGTTCTCGGAGCTGCACTTGAGGTAGTTGCCGTTTGCGTCGAACACGAACCACAGGTCGGGCACGGCCTCAAGAACGGCGCTCAGCTGGGCTTGCGACTCGCGCAGCTGCTGCCCCTGTTCGGCGAGGGTCAGCTCGGCGAGCTTGCGGTCGGTGATGTCGACCGACAGGTGGATCGCACTGCCATCGGCGAGAAGCTGGTCGCTGACGATGATCCAGCGGTCTTTCCAGCGAATCTCGTGGTGCTCGCCGGTGTGTGAGGCAAGCCCCAGGCGCCAGCGTACAAAGGCTTCGCGGTCTTGCGCGCTGGGGTAGTCGCCGGCGTGGGCCATGCGCTCCACGATCTGCGGCCAGCTCGCGCCATCGTCCATGTAGTGGCCGACGCGGCGCCGCCAGACAGCGTTGGCCATCACCACCTTGCCGCTTGGGTCGGTGATCATCACACCGGCGGTGAGGCTGTCGAGCGCGTCGTTGAGCAGGCGCTCGGCCTTGCTCGCCGCTTTCTGGGCTTGCATGCGCTCGGTGATGTTGCTGGTGGTGCCACGGTAGCCACGAAAAACGCCGTCGCTGCTGAAGACCGGCACGCCGCTCACGCTCACGGTGATGAGGCCGTTGGGTGTTTCGCGTTCGGCTATCACGTCGCGAAACGGTGCGCGCTGGGCACGTGCCTCTTGGTACCGCTGCCATGAATCGCTCGGGTCACCTTCATGCGGCAGGTTGATCTGCGCCAGCGTGCGCCCGATGATCTGGCCCGGCGTTTTGCCAGTGTGCAGTTCGACGCCCGACGACACCCAGGTCACACAACCGGCGGCGTCGCTCTCCCACAGCCAGTCGCTGCTCGACAAGCTTGCGACACGCACCCGCTCGGAGTGCATGCGCCAGCGCCACTCCTTCAGCTGGGTGTCGAGCAGGGAGCTTGCCAGCTCGGCCAGGTCGCGCAAGTTGGCCAGGTCGTCGTCGCTGAAGGTGTGGGCCGCGTGATGAGCAGCACACAGCTGACCTACGACGCACTCGTTGACGATGATGTATGCGGCCGCGCTGTGGGTGTCGGTCACCAGCTTGCGGGCATCGGGTTCGAGCAGAGCGTTCATCAGCACCGTGGCCGAGCCAGGCGGGCCGTCTGGCGTCAGCCCGATCTCGGCTTTGACCCACAGGTCGCCGAGGTGATTCTGCAAGCCTAGCCATGCGACGGGGCAAGCGAGCTGCCGCGAGACCAGGCGCACCAGGGCGTCGAACTGTGCCTCTGGGGCCGTGCCGAGCTTGCGCAACTCGCGCAGCATGCGCAGGTGGTCGGCGTCGTCAGGCTCAGGTGTCATGGGGGGCCCGCAGCATGCAAATGACTGTAGCGGAGAATGCCCGCTGGAGTACCCCTGTACACCCCCAACTGCGACAACTCATGCACACACTGCCGAGGGCATTGACGCTCGACCTGGACGACACGCTCTGGCCCATCTGGCCGACCATTGAACGGGCCGAGTCAGTCTTGCATGCGTGGTTGCAGCTTCATGCGCCAGCGACGGCCCAACGCTTCGATCGCGCCGAGTTGCGGGCGCTGCGCGATGTGGTCGCCGCCGAAAACCCCCATTTGCTGCATGACTTGAGTGCCATCCGCGCCGAGAGCCTGCGCCGCGCGCTGCAGCTGGCGGGCGACAACCCGGGCCTTGCGCAAGCGGCGTTCGAGGTGTTCTTCGAGGCGCGGCAAGACGTGGTCTTATACGACGACGCGCTGGCCGCGCTGGAGCGCTTGTCGCGGCGTTATCCGCTGATGGCCTTGACCAACGGCAACGCGGATCTCGACCGCATTGGCCTGGCGCCGTTCTTTCTCGGCTGCGTGACGGCGCGTGGCCTGGGAGTGGCCAAACCCGACAGCCGCATCTTTCATCACGCCTGCGCAGCGCTGGGTTTCGAGCCGGCGCAGGTGCTGCACATTGGCGATGATTTCGAGCTCGACGTGAGCGGCGCACTCAATGCTGGGCTTCAGGCGGTGTGGTTGCGGCGCGAGCCGCAGGCTGCGGTCGACGTGCCGCAAGAGCTACGTGTGTTCAGCGACCTGACGACGCTGGCTGACGCGCTGCAGGCCTAGAGAGCCACCTGCGGCTGTGTGTCAGCGAACTTCAGGATCTCGAAGCGAACGCAGGGCGACGTCGGGTCGCTGAGCGTGGCGCCCAGGCCGATGAGCCCCGAGCCGTGCAGCGTGCAGGTGCCGCGGCGCAGCGAAACGATTTCAGAGTCGTTGGAGAAGCGCACGTAGGTGCCGTTGTAGCTGAGGTCGGTCAGCTGAAACGCGCCACCGTGCCAGTCGATGCGCGCATGCGACCGAGAAACGCGCGAGTCGTCGATGCAGTAGGTGACCTGCGGGCTGCGCCCCAGCACCACTGGCAGGCTGGGGCCGGCGTAGACGCGGTTCATGTCGAGCCAGATCAGGCGTATGCCCTCGGGCTCCAGGTTGGGCGAAAGCTCGCCGTAAGCGGTGGCGGCTGTGTCGCCGAAGCGGCGGCCTTCGAGCAGGTGCACGTGCACTGGCTCGACGCGGCCACGCAGCTGAACCTTGTCGAGGCTGCGAAATCGGTCTCGCAGGTCGCTGGCCAAACCAGCCACCACACTGGCCGTGGCCAGGGTTTCGTTGTCACCTGCGTGGTCCAGCAAGCGGGCGGCAACGTTGACCGCGTCGCCAAAACAGTCGCCCGACATCTCGATGACTTCGCCGTGGGCCAGGCCCACCTGCAGCTTGAGCACCGGCGTGGCGCTCATCGGGTGGGGGCTGTTGGCATTGGGAGGCACGATGCGGTCGAGCGAATCGTGCATTTCATCAGCGGCCACCACGGCCTCTGCTGGGTCGGCAAACACCGCCATCAAACCATCGCCCAGTGTCTTGACGACCACTCCGCCAGAGGTGGAGACGATTTGTGCGATTAGCGACACGCTGCGCGTGACCACCGTGGTGGCCTCGGTGTTGCCAAGGCTTTCGTACAGCGCCGTACTGCCGCGCAAGTCGGCGAACAAAACCGTCCGCTGAAGAATCTGCGTCATAGCGTGAAGTTTATGGCAACCCACATGAAAAAAGCCCCGGCGATATAGGCCGGGGCTTGAGGGTTTTTCAGAGGATCAGAGGTTGTCGAGATAGGTACGCAGCTTGTGGCTTCGCCGCAAACCGAGACGAGCTCGCTATGCGATCGCGGCCGCCTGCGGCGGCACCCACTTGGCCAATCAAAGATTGTCCAAGTAGGTCCTCAGCTTGTCTGAGCGGCTCGGGTGCTTGAGCTTGCGGATGGCCTTGGCCTCGATCTGGCGGATGCGCTCGCGCGTCACGTCGAACTGCTTTCCCACTTCTTCCAGCGTGTGGTCGGTGCTCATCTCGATGCCGAAACGCATGCGCAGCACCTTGGCTTCACGCGGCGTGAGGCTGTCGAGAATGTCCTTCACCACATCGCGTAGGCCGGCCTGCATGGCAGCTTCGATCGGCGCGGTGTTGTTGGTGTCTTCGATGAAGTCGCCCAGATGCGAATCGTCGTCGTCGCCGATGGGGGTTTCCATCGAGATCGGCTCCTTCGCGATCTTCATGATCTTGCGGATCTTGTCCTCGGGGATTTCCATCTTCTCGGCCAGCGTGGGCGCGTCGGGCTCGAAACCGAACTCCTGCAAATGCTGGCGGCTCAGACGGTTCATCTTGTTGATCGTCTCGATCATGTGCACCGGGATGCGGATGGTGCGCGCCTGGTCGGCGATCGAGCGGGTGATGGCCTGGCGAATCCACCACGTGGCGTAGGTCGAGAAC
>JACMKJ010000331.1 GCA_014380155.1 Rhizobacter sp.
GCCTGCGCAGCGGCCCGGGGCTGGCCACCCAGCGCATCGGCCCGCAGACCCCGCTGCGGGTGGTCGACGCTCTGCTCAGCGGCACACACGAGCCCGGCGCCAGCCACCACACTCTGTTGCAAGCCTTCGTGAGCCCAGGTCTGTTGCGCCGCATCGACGAAACGCTGGCGTCGCACGGTTACCGCACGCACGAGTTCGGCGATTCGGTACTGGTCGAGCACACCCGGCAAAGTGCACCGTGGCGGGCGGTACTCCCGGCAATTGCGCACGGACCGTGAGCCACAAAACGGGTTTCTGGGGGTTGTTGACGGCCATGCGAAACCGAATAATCCGCCGTACTCAAAACTAGAAACCGTTGGAGAACCCCTGATGCGCAAACCGGCCGCACTCGTCCCCGCCACCCTGGCCTTGACGCTGTCACTCATGGTGGGGGCCGCGCTAGCGGCGCCCTCGACCCCGTTCGAGCCCGCCATCCAGGTGCAGGGCACGGCCCTGCTGTTGAACGGGGCCGGCACGCGCTACAAGGCTTTCTTCAAGGTCTACGACGTGGGCCTGTACACGCCCAAGAAGGTCAACACTCCCGAGGCACTGATCGCCCTGCCCGGCCCGAAGCGCCTGCAGTTCACCGCCTTGCGCGAGTTGCCGGGCACCGACCTGGGCCGCTTGTTCATCAAGGGCCTGTCGGAAAACTCGCCCAAGGAAGCGGTGCAAAAACACGCGCTGTCGTCCACCCGTTTCATCGAGATCTTCTCCGGCAAGTCCAAGCTGCTGGCCGGTGAAACCTTCGCCATGGAGTTCCTGCCCGGCAAGGGCACGCAGTTCTACATCCAGGGCCAGCCGCAGGGCGCACCGGTGGGCGACGCCGAGTTCTTCACCATGGTGCTGAAGATCTGGGTCGGCAATTCACCGGCCGACAACCTGCTCAAAGACGCGCTACTCGGCAACGAACGCTAGTCTGAATGGCTGACTGCCACCATGCTCCTTTTGCGCGGCCTGCTTGACCGCGCCGTGCTCATCATCGGCGTGTTCGCCGGTGGCATGGTGCCCAGCTACCTGGCGCAGTACCGCCAGCGTGTGGGCGGCGCACTGGGCCAGGCGCTGAAAGACCTGGCGCCGTTTCAAGAGATCGCCAACCGCTTTCACGACGGCAGCCTGGCCAAGCTGGTGCAGCACCACCTGGCCAGCACCGACCCGACCTTTCAAGCCGAGGGCGCGGCGATCCAGGCGATGGCCGATTCGGTGGCTTACCTGCAACGCACGCTGTCTGCTCTCGACGCTGACGTGTTCCGCCAGGCCGGGTACCTGCTGAGCCATGCCGACGCCGAGATGGCGCAAGCCACCTGGGCCGCCTTCCGCCCCTCGTTCGGCCTCACGACCGACAGCCTGCTGATGGCCGGCGCCTTCGGGCTCGGTGTGTGGGTGCTTTTCCTGGCGGTGTGGTGGAGTGGCGCTGCCTTGGTGACACGCCGCGGTGGCGGCAAGCTGCTGCCGCGCCGTCACCCGCGTTGACGCAGGCTCTAGACGAGCAGAGCCCGCACCGCCGCGAGCGAAAACGGCTTGGGCAGCACACCCGCCGTCTGCAAACCCAGCGAACGTGCTTCGACCAGCACCTGCTCCAGCTCACCCGCGCCCAGGCCGCTGGAGACGATGACTCGCGCCTGGCAGCCCTCGGCCGCGAGGCGGTGCAGCACATCCCTGCCGGTGATGTCGGGCATCAGCAAGTCCACCGCCACGTGCGTGGGCTGCCACTCGCCAATGGCCTCGAAGAAGGCCTCGTGCCGCTCGCACCACCGCGCTTCGCAGCCCGCCCCCTTGGCAGCCATCAGCAGGATCTGGCCGACCATGGCGTCGTCATCGAGGATGAGCAGTCGAGCGGCCGGCATCTGAGTTTCCCTAAACCGTTTGACGGGCCTGCGGCGATGCAGGCGGCGGCTATCATCGTCCGCCACCTGGGCGAGAGGCACAGTGTGCCGAGCCGCAGCGGGCCAGCATAGCAGTCGGGTTTGCCACGCCGCAGGAGGGGAAGGACCAGAATGAGCATTAGAACGCGGCTGCTGTTGCTCACGCTGCTGGCCACGCTGCTGCCAGCCCTGCTCGTGCTTGCGCGCTTTCTCTACGACCGCGACCGCGCCGTCGAGACCGACACCACCACGCTGGCCTTGTTCGCACAACGCCGCGCCGACACCATCGCCGAGAAGATCCAGGGCACGGCCCAGCTGCACTTCGGGCTGGCGCGCGCGCAGGATCTTTTCACCGACAACCGGGCGGCCTGCTCGGCCTTTCTCTCCGAGGTGCGCGAGGCCTACCCGCAGTACACCGGCATCCTCACCATCAAACCCGACGGCCGCCTGTTCTGCGACTCGCTGCGCTCGGGGCGCGAGCTCGATCTGCGTGACCGCGCCTATTTCAAGGCCGCGCTGCAGGCCCGGAACAAGGTGGTGCTGGAGCCGGTGTTTGGCCGGCTGACCGGCTCAGCGGTGCTGCAGATCGCCTACCCGGTGCGCTCGGCCCAGGGCGAACTGCAGTTTGTGTTGCTGGCCTCGCTCAACCTGCAAAAGCTGTTCGAGGTCGACGCACCCCCGGTGCCCGGCGCCAACCTGGTGATGCTCGACCGCAAGGGCACGGTGCTCGCCCGCTCGCAGGCCGGCGCAGACAACGAGGCCCGGTCGGGAGCTCGATCGCCGGCACACCCTTGCACAACTTCGCGTCGGCCCACCGCAAGGCCGCCACCGGCGAAATCACCAGCCCTGGCGGAGACACTGGCGTCTGGGCGCTGGCCGACAGCGCCTCGATCGAAGAGACCGGCCTGCGGCTGTTCGCGGGCGCGCCCAAGAGCACGCTGCTGGCCGCCGCCAACCGCCGCTTCGGGCAAGACATGGCCTTGCTGGCCGCGTTTGCGCTGCTGCTTTTTCTGGTGGTGTGGTTCTTTGCCGAGATCAGCCTGAGCCAGCAGATCGCGCGCATCACCCAGATGGCCCGCCAGCTCGCCCAGGGCGATCTCACGGCTCAGATCCCTGCGCCCCTGGCGCGTGGTGAGCTGGGTGTGCTGATGAGCACGCTGAACCAGGCGGCGGCCTCCCTGGAACGGCAGCACGACGACATCTCCAAGCTCAACGCGCGGCTGCAGCAGTCACAGCGGCTCGAGGCCGTGGGCCAGCTCACCGGCGGCGTGGCACACGACTTCAACAACCTGTTGACGGTGGTGATGGGCAATGCCGAGCTGCTGGTCGAACAGAGCGAGGGCCAACCTCAGCAGCGCATGCTGGCCGAGATGATCGTGCAGGCCGCGCAGCGCGGTGCGGCGCTCACGCAGCAGCTGCTGGCCTTTGCACGCAAACAGGCCCTGAGCCCGAAGGCGCTCGACGTCAACCAGCTGGTCGCCGGCATGGACTCGATGCTGCGCCGCAGCCTGGGTGAGCACATCGAGATCGAGCTGATTCGCGCCGCTGGCCTGTGGCCGGCCATGGTCGACCAGGGCCAGCTGGAGAACGCGCTGCTCAACCTGTGCCTGAACGCGCGCGACGCCATGCTCGGCGGCGGGCGGCTCACGATCGAGACCGCCAACACCGTGCTCGACCAGGCCTACGCCGATGTTCACCTCGATGTGAAGCCCGGCCAATACGTGATGCTCGCCGTCTCGGACACCGGCCGGGGCATCGCGCCAGAGCATCTGGAGCAGGTGTTCCAGCCTTTTTTCACCACCAAGGAAAAAGGCAAGGGCACCGGCCTCGGCCTGGCCATGGTGTACGGCTTCGTCAAGCAGTCGGCCGGGCACGTGAACATCTACTCCGAGCTGGGACATGGCACCTCGGTCAAGCTGTACCTGCCGCGCGCCCTCGGTGCATCGGCGCCCGCGCCCGAGCGGGTCGACCGGCTCATGCCGGTGGGCGGCCAGGAGACCATCTTGGTGGTCGAAGACGACGAGATGGTGCGCCGCTACGCCTGCCAGCAACTGCGCTCGATGGGCTACCGCGTGATGGAGGTCGACAACGGCAGGAGCGCCCTGGCCCTGATCGAGCAGCACCCCGACGTCGACCTGCTCTTCACCGACGTGGTCATGCCCGGCGGCATGAACGGCCGCGCACTCGCCGACGCGGCCCGCCAACTGCGCCCCACGCTGCGTGTGCTCTACACCTCGGGCTACACCGAAAACGCCATCGTCCACCATGGCCGGCTCGACCCCGGCGTGCAGCTGCTGGCCAAGCCGTACCGGCTGGTCGATTTGTCACGCGCGATCAGGTCGGCGCTGTCGCAGCCGACCTGAGCTCAGCTCTCTTTGCCGGGGGGCAAGCGCTCCAGCATGACCGCGTAGTCCTGGTAGCCCATGCGGCGCCAGAAGGCTAGCGCGCGGGCATTGCCGGCGAGCACGTCGACCGTGAGCCGCTTGTCGGGCCAGCGCTCGAACACGCTCAGCATCAGCTGGCGGGCTGCACCCTGCCGCCGGTAGTCACCGTGCACATAGATCTGCCGCAGGTAGACGCTGTCGTGCAGGTCGCGCCACAACACGTAGGCCACGATCTCGTCGCCATCCAGACCGAGCAGCGCCTCATACCCCTCGTAGGCGAGCCAGCCGCGCATGCGCTCGGTCAACTCGGTCACGTTCATCGGGTTGCGGTGGCCTTCGTCTCTGATCAGCTGGTGATTGAGGCGGCCGAGTTCTTGGGCGTCAAGCAACGAGGCGGTGCGAAAACGGAGTTGGGCGTCGACCATGTGCCGAATGCTAGCGAGCTTGTGCCCACTCACCAGCCCCGGGTGAACCCGCAACGCAACGCCTATCGATTAAAGCGAGCGCAGCAAAGCGCCCATCAAGCAACGCCCGCGGAACCGGCTTTGCCGGGCCGCCAGGCGGCGGCCCTTGGGGGCAGGAGCAAAGCGACTGGGGGGCCCTATTTCAGCCTCGCTGGAACTTGAAGACGGCCACGCTGGCCATCAGGTTGGGCCAGCCGCGCACGGCACGGCCTTCCTGGATGCCGAAGGCGTCGATCACCTGGAAGCCGTCCTTGCGCAGCAGCACCTCGCAGTCGGCATAGGTGCCCACGCGGATGTTGGGCGTGTCATACCACTGGTAAGGCAGCGCCTTGGTCACCGGCATGCGGCCTGTGACCACACGCAGGCGGTTCGGCCAGTGCGCAAAGTTCGGGAAACTGATCACGCCCACACGGCCGACCCGCGCCGTCTCGCGCAGCAGGCGCTCGGTGTGGCGCAGGTGCTGCATGGTGTCGAGCTGCAGCACCACGTCGAAGCTCTGGTCTTCGAAGATGGCCAGGCCGTCTTCGAGGTTGAGCTGGATCACGTTGACGCCACGCTGCGTGCAGGCCAGCACGTTGGCATCGGCGATCTCGATGCCGTAACCGGTGCACTGGCGCTTGTCGCGCAAGTGGGCGAGCAAGGCGCCGTTGCCGCAGCCGAGGTCGAGCACGCGTGACCCGTGGGGCACAAGCGACGCGATCAACTCCATCGTCTTCAAGTCGCTCACGGCTGCTCCTTCGCGATGTTGTCGAAGCAGGCTTTCAGCACAGCGTGATAGCGCGGGTCATCGAGCAAGAACGCATCGTGCCCATGCGGTGCATCGATCTCGGCGTAGCTCACGTCGAAGCGGTTGTCGAGCAAGGCCTTCACGATCTCGCGCGAGCGTTCGGGCGCGAAGCGCCAGTCGGTGGTGAAGCTCACCAGCTGGTACTTGCATTGGGCGCCGGCGAATGCCGCGCTCAAGTCGCCACCGTGGTCACGCGCCGGGTCGAAGTAGTCGAGCGCGCGGGTGATCAGCAGGTAGGTGTTGGCGTCGAAGTACTCGCTGAACTTGTCGCCCTGGTAGCGCAGGTAGCTTTCGATCTCGAACTCGATGTCTTGCGTGCTGTAGGCCGGCTGAGCACCTTTCAGGTTGCGGCCGAACTTGGCCTCCATCGAGTCGTCACTCAGGTAAGTGATGTGGCCGATCATGCGTGCCACCCGCAGGCCGCGCTTGGGCACCACGCCATGAGCGTAGAAGTGGCCACCGTGGAATTCGGGGTCGGTGATGATGGCGCGGCGCGCCACCTCGTTGAAGGCGATGTTCTGCGCCGAAAGATTCGGCGCCGTGGCCACCGCGATGCAGTGCCGCAGGCGCTCGGGGTAACGCAGCGACCAGCTCAGTGCCTGCATGCCACCCAGGCTGCCGCCGAGCACGGCCGCGAGTTGCGTTATGCCGAGCCGGTCGAGCAGGCGGGCTTGGGCATCGACCCAGTCTTCGACCGTCACCACCGGGAAGTCGGCGCCGTAGAGGCGGTCGCTGTCGGGGTTGTCGTTCATCGGGCCGGTGGAGCCGAAACAAGATCCCGGGTTGTTGACACCGATCACGAAGAAGCGGTGGGTGTCGAGCGGCTTGCCAGGGCCGACGAGGTTGTCCCACCAGCCTTCGCTCTTGGCCTGGCCTTCGTAGGTGCCGGCCACGTGGTGCGAGGCATTGAGCGCGTGGCACACCAGCACGGCATTGCTCTTGTCGGCGTTGAGCGTGCCGTAGGTTTCATACGCGAGCGTGTAGTCGCGCAAGGCTGCGCCGCTGCGCAGTGGCAGCGGCTCGGCGAAGTGCATGGACTGGGGCGACACGACGCCCACTGACGATGAAGAAACTGGCATGGCGGAAAAACGAAACCCGGCTCGCACTGCTCAAACAGAGAGGGGCCGGGTCGGGTTACCACGTCTCTTTAGCAGTATTTTTTAAGCGCCCGCAAGCCGGAACAAATCAGCGCTGGACGGCAGTATAGCGATCAGCCCATCTCGCGGCTGGCCAGGGCCGCGGCCGCTGCGCGAGTCTCCACCCCGAGCTTCTCGAACACATGCTCCAGGTGCTTGTTCACCGTGCGTGGGCTCATGCCGAGGATGTCGCCGACGTCGCGGTTGGTCTTGCCCTTGGCCACCCACGACAAGACTTCGGCCTCACGCGGGGTCAGCGAAGCGGTGCTGAGGCGATTGGCGGCAGCACTCGGTTCGGCGCGGCGTTGCATCAGCAGCATCTGCTCGCCCAGGCCCACCGGGCCGAGGTTGCGCAGCAGAAGCACTTGGCCGTTGGCACCGGTACTGCTGTGTTCGGGCGACACACCGGCAGACAACCACGCCAGCCAATCGCTCGGCAGGCCGCCTGACGCAGATGGGAAAAGTTCTCGCAACCAACTGGCCGCTTGCGGCGAGCGCCAGGCCACCCGCATCTGCGCGTCGATCACGAGCACGCCGTGGCCGCCCACGTCGATGGCCTCACGCGCCAGTCGCACCGCACGCGCATTGCGCACGTGGGTGGCCAGGCGTACCAGCACCTCTTGTGAACGCACCGGCTTGACCACGTAGTCGACACCCCCACTCTCGAAGCCTTCGACGATGTGCGTCGTCTCCGACAAGCCCGTCATGAAGACGATGGGCACGTGCGCCAGCGCCGGGTCTTGCTTGATGTGGCGGCACACCTCGAAGCCGCTCATTCCGGGCATCAAGGCGTCGAGCAGGATCGCATCGGGCGTGACGAGGTCGAGCCTTGCCAGTGCCGACTCACCATCGCGCGCCACGATCACGGTGTAGCCGTCTTCTTCGAGCGCCTGGCACAAGGGGCCCAGCGACTGCGGTGCGTCGTCGACCACCATCACCACACCACCCACACGCGGTGCACTCACAGCGAGGCCTCCGCGGGTTCGCTGCCTTGCAGGTTCTTCACCAATTGCTCCAAAAACCCTTCGAGGTCGAAGCGGTCGAGCAAGGCGCCGAGCCGCTGCAGCTCTTGTTCGCAGGCGGGGTGCGATTGCAGCGCGGCGTCGAGCGCCACCCGCAGGCCGTGCACATGGCCCAGCCGCGACAGGCGCACCAGGTCGCCCACCAGCGAGGCCGGCAGCGGCTCGGTCACTTCAGACACCACCGAGCCCGTCCAGGCGGGCATCGCCAGCTCGGCCAGCCACTCCAGCTGCAAGTGCCGCTGCAACGCGGCGAGCAGCTCCGACTCGATCACGGGCTTGTCGACAAAACCCTGGCAACCGGCTTCAACAAGCTTGGCCTGCTGGTTCTCGAACGCATTGGCCGAAACCATGATGATGGGCACCTCGCCAAAGCCCGCAGCGCGGATCTGGCGGGCCGTTTCCCAGCCGTCCATGTCGTCCATCGAGACGTCGAGCAGCACTGCATCAGGGCAACGCTCGCGCACGCTTTCCAGGCACTCGCTGCCGCTCGCCGCTTCGCGGATGGCAAAGCCCAGCGGCATCAACCAGCCCACCAGCATCTGGCGCTGCGTGGGCTGGTCGTCGACCACCAGCAGCGTGCGGCGCGCGCCCAGGTAACCGGTGACGGGGCGGTGCGTGATGCGCGCCTGGCTGGGCGCGGCGATCTCTCGCAGGTACAGGCGGGCCGTGAAGGTGCTGCCTTCGCCGGGAGCGCTTTTGACCGTGAGCTCGCCGCCCATCAGCTGGGTGAGCAAGTGGGTGATCGTCAGGCCGAGGCCGGTGCCCGCGTCGCCGGTGCGCCGCCCCGCGCTGCCACGCTCGAAGGGCAGGAAGATGCGCTCCTGGTCTTGCGCCGCAATGCCGATGCCGGTGTCGATCACCTCGAACCGTGCCACCTCGCGCCGGTGGTCGAGCCTCAGTGTCACGCTGCCGTGGTCGGTGAAGCGCACCGCGTTGCTCAACAGGTTGATCAGGATCTGCCGCAGGCGTTTGGCGTCAGCATTCACGTAGTCGGGAATGCGCCCGCTCGTCTCCAGCTTGAACACCAGGCCCTTGGCCTCGGCCTGCGGGCCGACCATGCGCACCAGGTCGTCGAGGAACTCATGCACCGGCAGCGGCGCCGGGTCGAGCCGCAGGCGGCCAGCCTCGATGCGCGCCAGGTCGAGCAGGCCATCGATCAGGCCGTGCAGGTGCTCGCCGCTGCGGTGGATGGTGGCGACCGACGCGCGGCGGGGCCCCTGCACCTGCTCGTCTTTCATCAGGATCTGCGCGTAGCCGAGGATGCTGTTGAGCGGCGTGCGCAGCTCGTGCGTCATGCCTGCCACGTAGCGCGTCTTGGCCTGGTTGGCGGCTTCGGCCAGGTCTTTCGCGGCCTGCAGCGCGGCGTCGGTGCGCTGGTGGGCCTCGATCTCGCGCGTGAGCAACTGGTTTTGCCGGTTCGATTCGTCTTGCGCCATGTGGCGGCTCTCGCTGCCGAGCACCACCCACCACGCACCCACGGCCGCCACCAGCGAGAGCAGGGCAAACACCTTGAGGAAAGGGGCTTGCAGGGCGAACTGCGCGCTGCCGCGCAGCACGCCCTGCTGGTCGTACACCACGCCGAGGATCACACCCACCAAACCGATCAACGAGGCCAGCACGACCAGGTAATGCGCCACCCGCGAATTGACATGCCCCGCCAGGCGCTCGGGCAGCACGGTGGCGAGTGCGTGACTCACCTGCTCGGCCGCGCGCGAGTTGGTCTTGCAGCGGTCGTGGCAGCGCGATTCGAGCGTGCAACACAGCGAGCAGATGGGCGCGTCATAGGCCGGGCAGTGCGCCATGTCTTCGGACTCGAAGGCGTTGTCGCACACCGAGCACATCACGCTCTGCCCCGGCGCCCAGCGGGTGGTGCTGCGCCGCGCGATGTAATAACGCCCGCGTGTGGCCCAGGCGATCAGCGGCGACAGCACCAGCGCGGTGACCAGCGCGATGAAGGGCGCAAAGGCCTCGGCCTCGGGGCCCATCGCACCGGCGTAGGCGACGATGGCGAGCACCGCGGCGATCAGCATCGAGCCGAGGCCCACCGGGTTGATGTCGTATAGATGCGCGCGCTTGAACTCGATGTGTTTGGGGCTCAGGCCGAGCGGCTTGTTGATCACGAGATCGGCCACCAACGCGCCGACCCATGCGATGGCCACGTTGCTGTACAGACCGAGCACACGCTCGAGTGCCTCGAACACACCCAGCGTCATCAGCAGCACGGCAATCAGCACGTTGAACACCAGCCACACCACGCGGCCCGGGTGGCTGTGGGTGAGGCGCGCAAAGAAGTTGCTCCATGCCAGCGAGCCGGCATAGGCATTGGTGAGATTGATCTTGACCTGCGACACCACGACAAAGAGCGTGGTGATGGCGAGCACCCAGGCCGGGTTGTCAAACACATAGGCAAACGCAGCCAGGTACATCTGTGTCGGCTCCACCGCCTTGTCGGTGGGGATCTGGTGCTGCAGCGCGAGGAAGGCGAGGAAAGCACCCCCCAGCATCTTGATCATGCCCGGCACGATCCAGCCGGGCCCGGCGATCAGCACCGCGGCCCACCAGCGGCGTTTGTTGGCGGCGGTTTTTTCGGGCAGGAAGCGAAGGTAGTCGACCTGCTCCCCGATCTGCACCACGAGCGAGAAAGCGACGGTGGCCGCCGCGCCAAACATCAACCAGCTGAAGCCGTTGCTGCCCGACTCGCGGCCTACCAGGCCGGTGAAATCGCTGAACGCTTGCGGGTTCTTGGCGAGCACGAAGAGGTAGGGCAACACCAACAGCACGATCCATAGCGGCTGCGACCACAGCTGCAGGCGCGAGATCTGCGTGATGCCGTACATCACCAGCGGCACGATGCCCAGCGATGAGATCAGGTAGCACAGTGGCAGCGGCCAGTCGAAATACATCTGCAACGCGAGCGCGAGGATGGCCGCCTCGAGCGCAAAGAAGATGAAGGTGAAGCTCGCGTAGATCAGCGAGGTGAGCGTGGAGCCGAGGTAGCCGAAGCCGGCGCCTCGCGTGAGCAAGTCCATGTCGACGCCGTACTTGGCGGCGTAGTAGCTGATCGGCAGGCCGGTGAGAAACGTGATGAGGCCCACCACCAGGATGGCCCAGAGCGCATTGCTGAAACCGTAGCTCAGCGCGATCGAGCCGCCGATGGCTTCGAGTGCGAGAAAGGAGGTCGCGCCAAACGCCGTGTTGGCGACGCGGAACTCGCTCCACTTGCGGAAGGTGCGCGGCGTGTAGCGCAGCGCGTAGTCCTCCAGGGTCTCGTTGGCGACCCAGGTGTTGTAGTCGCGACGGATGCGAAAGATCTTTTGTGTGGCCACAGACACGCGAGCGCCCTCCGGGCAAATACGTCCGAAGGAACACGTTGCAAGAAGCGCTCCCGCGAGCGCACGTCATCCCGCGCACGCGGGGGTATCTGGAGATGCCGAGAGACAGGCGGGCCGAGCGCCGGGCCGCTCCCAAGCCGGCCCGCATCCCCTCGGGGGATCGTACGGCGTACCCGCCGGACGAGGGGTTGTCATCCCCTACGTTGATTGACGTATTCAGCCTGCGTAGTCCTTCTCCTACCTTTGAGCCCATGGTGAATGCGAAATCGCTGCACGCGTTTGGTGCCGCCCCGGTTCACCGCCTTGCCCACAACCCGCTCGGAGAAGCCCCATGTCGAACGACCACGATTCCCAGTCCCCCGAATCCCAGCAACGCCGTCGCCTGCTGCAAGGCGCGGCCGCGCTGCCGCTCATGGGCCTCAGTGGCCTGAGCCTGGCGCAGGCCTTCCCCACCGCCAAGGTCAACACCACCAAGCTCGCCGTCACCGACACCGAAGTCACGGTCGGCCAGCTGCACTCGGCCACCGGCACGATGGCGATTTCGGAAACCGGCTCCATTCAAGCCGAGCAGCTCGCCATCGACCAGATCAACGCGATGGGCGGCGTGCTGGGCCGCAAGATCAAGGTCATCAAGGAGGACGGCGCGTCGGACTGGCCGACGTTCGCCGAAAAGAGCAAGAAGCTGCTGGTCAACGACCGTGTGGCCGCCGTGTTCGGCTGCTGGACGAGCGCCTCACGCAAGGCCGTGCTGCCGATCTTCGAGAAGGAAAACGGCATGCTTTATTACCCGACCTTCTACGAAGGCCTGGAGCAAAGCAAGAACGTGATCTACACCGGCCAGGAAGCCACGCAGCAGATCCTCTACGGCCTGGACTGGGCTTCGAAAGAGAAGAAGGCCAAGACCTACTTCCTGGTCGGCTCCGACTACATCTGGCCACGCACCTCGATGAAGATCGGCCGCAAGCACATCGAGGGCCACTTGCCCGCCGGCAGCAAGGTGGTGGGCGAGGAGTACTACCCGCTGGGCCACACCAACTTCAACTCGCTGATCAACAAGATCAAGGTCGCCAAGCCCGACTGCGTTTTTATCGCTGTGGTGGGCGGCTCCAACGTGGCGTTCTACAAGCAGCTCAAGGCGGCGGGTGTCACCGCTGACAAGCAGTTCCTGCTCACCATCTCGGTGACGGAAGACGAGGTGCTGGGCATCGGCGGCGACAACATGAAAGGCTTCTACGCGTCGATGAAGTACTTTCAGTCGCTGGACAACCCGAACAACAAGGCATTCGTCACCGCCTTCAAGGCCAAGTACGGCAAGGACGCGGTGATCGGCGACGTGACGCAGGCTGGCTACCTGGGCCCGTGGCTCTGGAAGGCCACGGTTGAAAAGGCGGGCAGCTTCGACGTCGACAAGATCGCCGCCGCATCGACAGGCATCGAGCTCAAAACCGCCCCGGAAGGCTACGTCAAGCTGCACGAAAACCATCACCTGTGGAGCAAGGCCCGCATCGGCCAGGCGCAGGCGGATGGGCAGTTCAAGGTGGTAGCGGAGTCTTCGGCGCTGATTGAGCCGAATCCGTTCCCCAAAGGTTATCAATAGTCGTTGCAGTAACGGGGCGCTTCAGCGAAGAAGCCGCCCCTGTGAAATTGTTGGCCCTCTTTTCCTGACCCGCCCCTGGAGTTCCCCATGACGCTTTCCGAAATGCTCAATATCGGCCTGATGCAGGGGTTTGCCGGCCTGAGTCTGTTCTCGGTGCTACTTCTCATGGGGCTGGGGCTTGCGATCATCTTTGGCCAGATGGGCGTCATCAACATGGCCCACGGCGAATTCATGACCATCGGCGCCTACACCATCTACTGGTTTTCGTATTTCGCCGAAACCTTTGCGCCGAAGCTGGTGCCGGTTTACTTTCCGGTGGCGATTGCAGTGGCGTTCGGGCTGGCGTTTGCCGTCGGCTGGCTGGTCGAATGGGCTTTCATCCGCCACCTCTACAAGCGCCCGCTCGATACGCTGCTGGCGACCTGGGGGCTGTCGCTGGGCATGCAGCAGATCTTCCGCTCTTCATTTGGCGCCAAGGAAGTGAGCCCGACGCTGCCCGACTGGCTGCTTGGCTCGTGGGCGCCGGTGGAGGGTCTGGACATTCCGATCAACGGCATGTTCGTGATGGGCCTCACCCTGTTTGTGACCTGCGCGGTGCTGCTGGCGCTTTACCGGTCGCGCTGGGGCCTGCGGGTGCGTGCGACCGTGGCGAATCGGGTGATGGCCAACGCCGCCGGCATCAACACCCGCAAGACCGACCGCCTGACGTTCGCCATCGGTTGCGGCATTGCCGGTCTGGCGGGTGCCGCTTTCACCACCATCGGCTCGACAGGACCGACCAGCGGTTCGCTCTACATCGTGGATTCGTTTCTGGTCGTCACCTTCGGCGGCGCGGCCAGCCTGCTGGGTACGGTGGTGTCGGCCTTCGGTATTGCGCAAACCCAATCGATTGCCGAATTCTTCATCTCGGGATCGAACGCCAAAGTGCTCACGCTGTCATTGATCGTCGTGATTTTGATGATGCGGCCGCAAGGTCTGTTCGCCGCCAAAGTGCGCCGCTGAACACCACCACTGAACCTCATGTCCAAAAAATGCTTTTTTATGAGTGTTTTATGCCTCTAGCGCAATCTATATATGCACAAGCTGCTATGAAGTTAATAGCGAAAACTTCTCCTCGATCACAGTCACTGCCCCTCGCCAACCGGAGTTATCTATGAACCGCATCAGGCAATGGATTGTGCAAAACGCCCTGGGCGGCGTGCTGCTGCTCGCACTGCTGCTGCTGGTGGTTTTTCCGCTGACGTTTGACCTGTTTCGCCTCAATCTGGTCGGTAAATACCTGAGTTATGCCTTCGTGGCGCTGGGGCTGGTGATGCTGTGGGGTTATGGCGGCGTGCTGAGCCTCGGGCAAGGCGTGTTCTTCGGCCTGGGCGGCTATGGCATGGCGATGTTTTTGAAACTGGAAGCCAGTGACCCGATCACCACCAAAATCCAGTCCACTCCCGGCATTCCGGACTTCATGGACTGGAACCAGCTGACCGCCCTGCCCCTGTGGTGGGAGCCGTTTCGCTCCTTCCCGCTCACGCTGCTGCTGATTCTCGGTGTGCCGACGCTACTCGCCTTCATCATCGGTTTTGCCATGTTCAAGCGCCGGGTGAACGGCGTTTACTTCGCCATCATCACGCAGGCGGTGGCGCTGATTTTGACGGTGCTCATCATCGGCCAGCAGGGCTACACCGGTGGCGTCAACGGCATGACCGACCTGAAAACCCTGATGGGCTGGGACACCCGTACCAATGAAGCCAAGGTCATTCTTTACTTCATCACTGCAGGTCTGCTGCTGGCCTCCATCGTGCTGTGCAGCTGGATCCAGCGCAGCAAGCTCGGCACGCTGCTGCTGGCGATGCGTGACAAGGAAGACCGCGTGCGCTTTTCGGGCTACGACGTGGCGATGTTCCGGGTCTTTGCTTTTTGCCTGGCAGCGTTTTTGTCAGCCATCGGCGGTGCGCTGTTCACGCTGCAGGTCGGCTTCATGTCGCCGTCACTGGTCGGCATCGTGCCTTCAATCGAAATGGTGATCTACGCCGCGGTCGGCGGACGGATGTCGCTGGTCGGTGCGGTGTATGGCGCGCTGCTGGTGAACTTTGGCAAAACCTATTTTTCAGAAAGCTTCCCCGACCTGTGGCTGTTTCTGATGGCGGCCATGTTCATCGGCGTGGTGCTGGCGTTTCCTGATGGGCTAGCCGGCGTTTACCAGCAGCGCATCCGGCCCTGGCTGGTCCGCCGCTTCGCTCCGAAAGTTAAAGCGATACCGCCCGCGCCGACGTCCCCGGGAGCTTCGCCGGCCCCAGTGTCAGCTGCAGCGCAGCCAAGGCCCATGCTGCCCGACGGCATGAGCCGACAGCAGCCCTGAATCCACGCCCCAAGCCGACCCCGAACGGAACAGCCATGACAACCAAAGATTTTGTGCTGACGGTGGAAGACCTGACCGTCTCGTTCGACGGCTTCAAGGCCATCGATCAGCTGCACCTTTACGTGGACCAGAACGAGCTGCGCGTGATCATCGGCCCCAACGGTGCGGGCAAGACCACGCTGCTGGACCTGATCTGCGGCCGAACCAAGGCCAGTGCGGGCCGCATCAAGTTCAAGAACACCGAGATGACGACGCTGCCTGAATACAAGATCGTGCGCGCCGGCATCGGACGCAAGTTCCAGACGCCGTCGATCTACGAGAACCTGAGTGTGTTCCAGAACCTGGAAGTGTCGTTTCCCGAAGGACGCGGCGTGTTCGGTGCGCTGTTTTTCACCTGTAGCGAAGAAGTCAAAGCCCGGGTGCGAACGGTGGCCGAAGAAATCGGCCTGCAGGACCAGTTGGACCTTGAGGCAGGCCTGCTGTCGCATGGTCAAAAGCAGTGGCTGGAGATCGGCATGCTGCTGATGCAGGAGCCCGAGTTGCTGATGCTCGATGAGCCAATTGCGGGCATGAGCGTGCGCGAGCGCGAGCAGACGGCCGAGCTGCTCAAGCGCATCTGCAAGGGCCGCGCCATGATCGTCATCGAGCACGACATGGACTTCGTCAAACGCATTGCCGACAAGGTCACCGTGATGCACCAGGGAAAGATTCTGGCGGAAGGATCGATGGAGAAAGTGCAGAACGACCCGCGCGTGATTGATGTGTACCTCGGCCACTAGACAGAAATCGAAAGGACGTTTTCCATGCTCAATGTTCATGATCTTCACGTCAGCTACGGCCAGAGTGAGGCCCTGCACGGGTTGACCTTCTCCGCCAAGCGCAACGAAACCATCGCCATCATGGGCCGCAATGGCATGGGCAAGACCACGCTGTTCAAGGCGCTCATCGGCGTGCTGCCGCTCAAGTCGGGAACCATCACCGTCGATGACGTGGACATTTCAAAAGACGAAAGCTACCAGCGCGTCGCGAAGGGTGTGGCCTATGTCCCGCAGGGCCGCATGATTTTCTCGACGCTGACGGTGGAAGAAAACATCCTGACCGGTCTTGAAAACGCGCCCTTCAAGCGCATCCCCGAAGAAATCTATGCGCTGTTCCCGGTGCTGTTCGACATGCGCCGCCGCAAGGGAGGCAATCTTTCAGGTGGGCAGCAGCAGCAACTCGCGATTGCGCGGGCGCTGGTCACCAACCCCAAGGTGCTGCTGCTCGATGAGCCGACCGAGGGCATCCAGCCGTCCATCATCAAGGACATCGCCAAGGCGCTGAACGATATCCGCAAGATGCGCGAGATCACGATTGTGGTGTCCGAGCAGGTGTTGAGCTTCGCCATGGACGTCGCCGATCGGCTCTTCGTGATCGAGGGCGGGCGACTGGTGCACGAAAGCTCTCGCGCGGCTACCGACACGGCACGCATCCGGCAGTTTTTATCCGTCTGAATATTTTCTTCACAATTTTTTCACCACCACCGCAGGAGATGAGGCATGACCGACACGCTGATCAAGGTTGACCTGACGAAGTCGCCAGTCGACAACGAGAATATTCACAACCGCTGGCACCCCGACATTCCGATGGCCTGCTGGGTCAAGCC
>JACMKJ010000332.1 GCA_014380155.1 Rhizobacter sp.
CCGCTCACCTCGCGGGTGCACCAGCAGCCGGGCGTTGGGCAGGGCTTGCATCAGGGCACCGGCACCGCCGGCATGGTCGAGGTGCACGTGGGTGACGATCACCCAGTCGACCGCTTCCACCGGCAAGCCGAGCGCGGCCAGGCTGGCCAGCAGGCGCGGCACGCTGTGGGTTGTGCCGGTGTCGATGAACGCGGCGCGGCAGTCTTCCACCATCAGGTAGGCGGCGTCGAATCGGGGCCGGTGAAAGCCGGTGTCGATGACGTGAAGCCCATGGCCGAGCGTCTGTAAAGGAATTGGTGTTGCCGGCGCGTCCATAGGTTCTTTGTGTTGGTTCGGTAGGGAGAGTACCCAAGCCTTGGCGTACGAAGACCGTGTCAACTCACGTCCTAAAGGCGAAATTGAGATGCCGAATCATCAATGCATCGACGCAATGGCCACCTAACTGTTAAGCCCGAGTGTCAACCAAACCGACACAAGCTCCCACGTCCCTCGCGATGGAAGGGTTAGGCGGCCGCGCAGTCATGGATGAGATAGAGGCGCTCGGCTCCCCATACATCAATAAATACTCGTTGTATGTGTGCTGGTTTTACAAAAGCCGGTGTTCCCTTTTCTAGCAGATGGGATGCCAGGATGGCTTCGGCTGGAAACTGTCTCCCTGCTTGGTCGGGACCGCCGGCCACAATGAGTAGTTCGTCCACACCGGCACGATCCTTTGCCATGATTCTTTCGTTGATGGCACGCTCAACTTCGGCTGTTGTTGTCCACTGGCGATGCATGTACTCCACCTCGAACCCCATGATGTTCGACAGCTTGCTTCCTCGAAATGGATAGTCTGCATACGACGATGCGTACCAATTAAGCGGACCCACCGTGCCATTCGGCCATTCGTCGGATGGAATTTCGACGTCGGGAGCCATAGAAGGGCGCTTTTGTTTGCCCAATTTGTCGAACGCCTCGATGAGTTGATCAAAGAGAACGTCATCAACGCTGACGGGCTTTGCTCCAAGTTCTCCGAATGCCATGTCAACTTTTATTCCGGACAAGCCGCGCAAACGGCCTTTGCCGTAGGCGAGCAGAAGTCTTTCATGAAGTTTGGAGAAGAACGCTGCGCGTTCTCGTCGTTGAGCACTAGCAAACATAGTCAGCTCTAGACCGAACTTCGTATCACTTCTCGATAGAAAAAAGTCAGGCGGATCGGCACCATCTCCGAGAAGGCGGAACTGCAAATCTGGAAGCTGACTTTTGATCAACCGCTTGAAGTGCTGCAGATGTGAAAACTCCATCGCTCGCTTGGTTGAAAAAGCAGGCAACTGAATCAGATCGTCCGGAGGCGACAGGACCTCTCCATCCTCTCCTGTCGCGATAATCATTGGGCCGACCATCATGTTTCTGCTCACAAGTGAGATTCGGACGCCTGACGTGATGTAGACGTCAATGGTAAAGGTGGCATGTAGCGCCCTATGGACACCGGTGGCCGCTTGTAGGTGGATGTGGATTCCGCATTGGTCCCTTTTCAAAACCTGCGTTAGAAGGCCTGAACACCCCGGAATAGTCTCCCCTTACCCACTGTGTCTCGCTGCTCAACTTCAGCCCTTACCTGCGTTGATGGGTAACCACTCAAGCGGAAACGATGGAACGCAGCACCTGTCGCCTCGGGAGTCCAATTCGCTGACTAACAGTGTCCAACCAGAAGCAATGGTTTGTTGCATGGGGGGCCACGGTATTTGTCATACAGAAGAGAATCCGTACTCCCACCAGTTAGAGCTACCGCCATGATCCCCCGCATCGACATCGACCAACCCGCCCCCGACACCTTCGACTACCGCGTCACCCACGAATCCGAACCCCTGTTCGACGACAGCGGCTTCAGCTCCGTGATGCACTGCCTGGTCGCCGCCATCGAAGGCCTGTCGCCCGAGATCATTGCGGTCGAGGTGGCCTACGGTGGCTACGTCTCCGGCACCTACCCGCTGGCCGTGATTGCGTTGAACCATGAGCAGATCGCCGCCCATGCCGTCAACACCACCGAGTCGATCCGTGAGGCCTTGAGCGGCGCTTGATCGCCACAAGGCGGCCTTCTCCTACAGGCCGCCGGCCCGGGCCGAGCTACGCTGTGCGTTCCTTTTCCTGACAGCGAGCCTCGCACCATGGCCCATTCACCCCAGGCGCCGCGCCGCCACTTCTCGATGATCCGAGGCTTTCACCTGGCCGATTTCCTCACGCTCGGCAATGCGGCTTGCGGCATGGGCGCGGTGATCTTCGCCATGGCCTACATGGGCAGCCATTCGCTGACTCACTTTTATGCGGCGGCGGCCATGGCGCCGGCCGCTTTCCTGTTCGACGTGCTAGATGGCCGGGTGGCGCGCTGGCGCCAGACGCACTCATCGCTGGGCCGTGAGCTCGATTCGCTGGCCGACATCATCTCGTTCGGTGTGGCGCCCGCCGCGCTGGGCTATGCGGCAGGCCTGGCCGGCGGCTGGGACGCTGTTGCTCTCATCTACTTCATCTGCTGCGGTGTGTCGCGCCTGGCGCGCTACAACGTCACGGCCGAATCGTTGTCTGCCGGGGCGGACAAGGTGGCGTACTTCGAGGGCACCCCCATTCCCACCAGCGTGCTGCTCACCGGCGTGCTGGCGGTTGCTGCTTGGCAGGGCGCGCTGGGCGATGCGTTGTGGGGCGGCGCCTGGCAGATTGGCCCGTGGGTGCTGCACCCGCTGTCGCTGATGTTCGTGCTGTCGGGCACGCTGATGATCAGCAAGACCCTGCGCATCCCGAAGTTCTGAATGCAATAGGCCGCGGGGTCACCGCGGCCTCGGTTCTCATCGGGTCACCCTGTGGTGCGCGCGATCACATGCGCTCGAACACCGCCGCAATGCCTTGCCCACCGCCAATGCACATCGTCACCAGCGCATAACGCCCCTTGATGCGCTGCAGCTCGTAAATCGCCTTCACCGTGATGATGGCGCCGGTGGCGCCCACCGGGTGGCCGAGCGAGATGCCCGAGCCGTTGGGGTTGACCTTGGCGGGGTCGAAGCCCAGGTCCTTGGCGACCGCACAGGCTTGCGCGGCAAAGGCTTCGTTGGCCTCGATCACATCGAGGTCTGACACCTTCAGCCCCGCCTTCTCCAGCGCCTTGCGCGTGGCCGGCACCGGGCCGATGCCCATGTACAGCGGGTCGACGCCAGCGTGGCCATACGACACCAACCGCGCCAACGGCTTGAGGCCACGGCGCTCGGCTTCGGCGCGCTCCATCAGCACCAGCGCGGCCGCGCCGTCGTTCAGGCCTGACGCATTGCCGGCGGTCACCGTGCCGCCGTCTTTCTTGAACGCGGGCTTGAGCTTGGCCATGTCTTCGAGCTTGGCATTCAGGCGCACGTGTTCGTCGGTGTCGAATATCACGGTGCCTTTGCGGCTCTCCAGCGCCACCGGCACGATCTGCTCCTTGAAGTAGCCGGCCTCGATGGCGCGTTGCGCGCGGTGGTGGCTCTCGAGTGCGGCTTCGTCCTGCTGCGTGCGGCTGATGTCCCACTTGGCGGCCACGTTCTCGGCGGTGATGCCCATGTGCACGGTGTGAAACGGGTCGTGCAGCGCGCCCAGCATCATGTCGACCATGGTCGCGTTGCCCATGCGCGCGCCCCAGCGGGCTTGCGGCAGCGAGTAGGGGCCGCGGCTCATGCTTTCGGCGCCACCGGCCAGCGCGATCTCGGCGTCACCCAGCAAGATGCATTGCGCTGCGCTGATGACGGCCTGAAGGCCCGAGCCGCACAGGCGGTTGACGGTGAGCGCCGGTGTTTCTTGCGCCACACCGCCGTCGACGGCCGCCACACGCGCGAGGTACATGTCACGCGGCTCGGTGTTGATCACGTGGCCGAAGACCACATGGCCCACGTCTTTGCCGTCAACCTGCGCGCGGGCCAGCGCTTCGCGGGTGGCGATGGCGCCGAGCTGCGTCGGAGGCACATCCTTGAGCGCGCCGCCAAAGGTTCCGATGGCGGTGCGGGCACCGCTGACAACCACAACTTCTCTCTTCATGATGGCCTCGCGACATGTTTAAAACCCTCATTGTGAACACATCGACAATGGCAGCCGCTGTTCAACGGATCGAACGACCATGAAAACCACTTTCACCCTCGTGATCACTGGCGCGGCAGGCGCGCTCGGGCAGGCCGTGGCGCGGCATTTCCTCGCCGCTGGCAACCATGTGGCCTTGTTCGACCAGGACGAGACCCGCCTGCGCAGCGTGTTCGGCACCCCGCCCAACGCGCTGCTGCTGGCGGCCGACGTCACCTCCGCCGCCAGCGTGGCCGCCGCCATCGCACGCGTGACGCAGACCTTCAACCATGTCGATGCGCTGGTGCACATTGCCGGTGGCTTCGAGATGGGTGAGCCGGTGCACCAGATCAGCCGCGCGTCGTGGGACCGCCTGATGGACTTGAACGCCTGGTCGTTCGTCAACGTGACGCAGGCCGTGATCCCGCTGATGCAGGCACAGCGCAGCGGCCAGGTGGTGGCGGTGTCGGCCAACGCCGCGCGTGAAGGGCAGGCGCTGAAGGGCGCCTATTGCGCCGCCAAGAGCGCATTGCAGCGGCTGGTGGAGTCGCTCTCGCACGAGGTGCGTGCCGACGGCATCCACGTCAACAGCGTGGCCCCCACCACGCTCGACACGCCCGCCAACCGCGCCGCCATGCCCGACGCCGACCGCTCGGCCTGGGTGCCGCTCGACGTGGCCGCGCAGGCCATCGCTTTTCTCGCCACGCCGCAAGGTGCCGCCGTGCACGGCCAACACATCCAGCTCGGGAGCAACTGAAGAATGACGCAGGCCCAGAA
>JACMKJ010000333.1 GCA_014380155.1 Rhizobacter sp.
CCCGCGCCACCGCACTGATGGACAACCGCGACTTCGTCATCCCCGACGACATCAAGCGCCACGCGCAGGCCGCGCTGCGCCACCGCGTGATGCTCGCGCCCGATGCGCAGCTGGAAGGGCGCGCGATCGGCGAGCTGCTGGCGGGTGTGCTCGACAGCGTCGAAGCGCCGCGCTTGTAAAGAGCCTGCGCATGCGCCAGATCATCCCCAGCCGCGCTTCGGTGCTGGTGCTTGCCGGCGCGGCAGTGGCCTGCGCCATCGCGCTGGTGCTCGGGCTGTCGCTCGTGCAGGTGGTTCAGGCGAGTGGTGTGGCGCTGGGCATCGGAGTGGCCTGGGTGGCGGCCGACCTGTGGCTCACCCTGCGTGCCTGGCGGCAGGCGCCGCTGCGCACCCAGCGCGCCCTGCCCGACGCGCTGGCGCTGGGTGTGCCTCGGGTGCTGCAGCTCACGCTCGTCAACGATGGCCCGCAAGCCTGGGCGCTGACCCTGTTTGATGAAGTCGACCCGCGACTGAGCTTCGAGGGCTTGCCGCAACAGGTGCAGGTGCCGGCCGGCAAACGGATCGAGCTGCGCTACACCGTCACGCCCCACCAGCGCGGCCTGGTGCACCTGGGCGCGACGCAGCTGCGGCTGCGCTCGCGCGGCGGCAGCTTCGAGCTGCTGCGCACGCTGGGCACGGGCCAGCGGCTGCACGTCTACCCCAACTTTGCGGCGGTCTCGCGTTATGCCTGGCTGGCAGGCGACCGGCGGCTGGCGCAGATCGGCATCAAGACCTACCCGCAGCGCGGCATGGGCACCGATTTCAAACAGCTCGCCGAATACAAGCAGGGCGACCCCATCCGTCACATTGACTGGAAGGCGACGCTGCGCTACGGCAAGCCCATCGTGCGCGAGTTCCAGGACGAGCGCGACCAGTGCGTGATGTTCCTGCTCGACTGCGGCCGCCGCATGCGCGCCGACGAAGGCGTGGCCAGCGCCGACGGCAGCCACTTCGACCAGGCGCTCAACGCGCTGATGCTGCTGAGCTACGTGGCGCTGAAAGAAGGCGACGAAGTGGGCGCCATCACCTTCGGCCACGCCGCTGGGCAGCAGCGCCGCTTTGCGCCGCGCAAGGGCACGGCCACGCTGAATGCGCTGATGGCGCGGCTCTACGACATCGAGCCCAGCGCCACCCATTCCGATTACCTGCTCGCCGCACAAGACCTGCTGCGGGCGCAGCACAAGCGCGCACTCGTCATCGTCATCACCAACTTCCGCGACGAAGACGCCGCCGAGCTGACACCCGCCCTCAAGCTGCTGCGCACCCGCCACCTGGTGTTGGTGGCCAGCCTGCGCGAGCGGGTGTTGCGCGAGCTGGGTGAGCAGCCGATCGTCGACGAACAACGCGCGCTCGAGGTGGCCGGCGCGCACCTCTTCTCACAAAGCCGCAGTGACGCCTTTCGCCGCGTGACGGGGCACGACGCCTTGTCGGTCGACGTGGAGCCCGATGCGCTGGCGGTGGCGCTGGTCAACCGGTATCACGCGGTGAAGCGGTCCCGGTTGTTGTAGCCCGCTCGGCTCGCTACCATCGCAAGCGGCCGGCCTCGCAGAGCGGCCCATCGTCTACACCACCCCGAGGGAGTCATTGATGTCCGCAGAAAACCCATACGTCCCGCCCACCGCCGCCGTGGCCGACATTGCACAGGGCAGCACCACCAAGCACCAGATCAAGCGCTTTTCACCGCACCAGAACGCGAAGGTCTTCGCGGTGATGACGGCCGTGATGTCGCTGATCGTCGTGGTGCCGATCATGCTGATCATGTCGTCGTTCATGCCCGGAGAAGCGAAACTTTCGTCCCTGGCCATGCTGATGCTGCCCTTGGTGTACCTGGTGTTCGGCTACATCATGACGGTCATCGGTTGTGCCTTCTACAACCTGGTGGCCAGGTTCGTCGGCGGCATCGAATACGAGTCAAGCTCCAACCCCAACTGACCCAACCCTGCACACATCCACCCATGGCCAATCGACTCACACAGATCGCCACCCGAACCGGCGACGACGGCAGCACCGGCCTAGGCGACGGCACTCGCGTCGCCAAGAGCCACCAGCGCATCCAGGCCATGGGCGATGTGGACGAGCTCAACTCGCACATCGGCGTGTTGCTCGCCGAGCCGCTGCCCGACGGGGTGCGCGAGTTGCTGGTGGTGATCCAGCACGAGCTGTTCAACCTGGGCGGCGAGTTGTCGATCCCGGGTTATGAGCTGCTCAAGGCCGAGGCCGTGCTGCGGCTCGACGAAGCGCTCGCTGAACACAACGCCACGCTGCCGCGCCTGAAGGAATTCATCCTTCCGGCCGGCACGCGCAGCGCGGCGATTGCGCATGTGTGCCGCACCGTGGCGCGCCGTGCCGAGCGCTCGGTGGTGACGCTGGCCGCCACCGACCCGGTACGGGCCGAACCGCGCCAGTACCTGAACCGCCTGAGCGATTTGCTGTTCGTGCTGGCGCGGGTGCTCAACCGCGCCAACCTCGATGGCCTGGGTGGCGACGACGTCTACTGGCGCAGCGAACGCCTCGCACGCGAGGACGGCGCCGCCGACTGAGCTCAGCTCCGGCGCGACTTGACCGCGCCGCTCAGCACATCGAGCACCGTCAGCGAATCGTCCCAGCCGATGCAGGCGTCGGTGATGCTCTGACCGTAATTGAGCTTGGCCGGGTCGTCCTTGCCGGCGCTGAACTTCTGCGCACCGGCCTTCAAGTGGCTCTCGACCATCACACCGAAGATGTGGCGCGAACCGGCTGCGAGCTGGGCTGCCACGTCGCGCGCCACGTCGATCTGCTTTTCGTGCTGCTTGCTGCTGTTGGCGTGCGAGCAGTCGACCATCAGCGTGGTCGGCAGCTTGGCGGCCTCAAGGTCCTTGCAGGCGGCGTCGACGTGGGTCTTGTCGTAGTTGGGCTATTTGCCGCCACGCAGGATCACGTGGCAGTCTTTGTTGCCCTTGGTCTCGACGATGGCGACCTGGCCGTTCTTGTGCACTGACAAGAAGTGGTGCGGGCGCGCGGCCGCCTGGATGGCGTCGGTCGCAATGCGGATGTTGCCGTCGGTGCCGTTCTTGAAGCCGATCGG
>JACMKJ010000334.1 GCA_014380155.1 Rhizobacter sp.
GTTGGGGATGGCGCTTGCGACCTCGTCGACGTAACGGCGCAGGATCGGCGAGAGATAAGCGTCCACGACCGTGGTGTCGCCACGCGGGATCAGCTTCATCAGCGGGCTCACCTTGTGCGACACCGAGATCTGTGTGAAGCCGATCTCGCGCGCCAGCGCCTCGGCCGCCAGCTCGTGGGCGGTGTAGCGGTAGCCGTGCATGAAGACGATGGCGCAGGCGCGCAGGCCGCTGTCATACGCAGCCTGCAACTGCGGGCGCAATGCGGCGAGGTCGAGTTCTTTCACCTGCTCGCCATTGGCACCGACTCGTTCGCTCGCTTCGACCACATGCTCGTACAGCAGCTCGGGCAGCACGATGTGGCGCTCGAACAGGCGCGGGCGTGCCTGGGTGGCGATCCGCAACGCGTCACGAAAGCCGCGTGTGATGACGAGCAGCGTGCGGTCGCCCTTGCGCTCGAGAAGTGCGTTGGTGGCGACGGTCGTGCCCATCTTCACGCACTCGACCCGCTCGGGCGTGACCAGCTCGCCGGGTTGAAGGCCCAACAGGCGGCGGATGCCTTCGACCGCGGCGTCGCGGTATTGCTCGGGGTTCTCGGACAACATTTTGAGCGTGTGCAGCGCGCCGCCAGGGGCGCGGCCCACCACATCGGTGAAGGTGCCGCCGCGGTCGATCCAGAATTGCCAGCGTGTGGTGGTCATGGTGTTGGGGGATTCTGTTGAGAGCGCCAGGGTCAGCGTTGCACGCCCATCACGAGGTCGGGCAGCACGGTGACGATCTGGGGGAAAGCGGTGATGAGCACGATGCACACCACCAGGCAGCCGAAGAAGGGCAGGGCCGCCTTCGCGATGATGTTGCTGTCTTTGCCGGTCATGTTTTGCAACACGAAGAGGTTGAAACCTACCGGCGGCGTGACCTCGGCGATCTCGACCAGCAGCACGACAAAGATGCCGAACCACACCAGGTCGAAACCGGCCTTTTGCACCATGGGCAGCACGATGGCCGCGGTGAGCACGATCATGCTGATGCCGTCAAGCGCGGTGCCCATCACCAGGTAGACGACCACGAGGATGGCAATGATGCCGGCGGGTGGCAGGTTCATGGCGTTGACCCACTCGGCCAGCTCGCGCGGGATGCCGGTGAAGGCCATGGTCTTGGCCAGAAAGGCCGCACCGGCGAGCACGAAGGCGATCATGCAGCTGGTGCGGGCGGCGCCCATCAGGCTGTCTCGGAAGTTGGCCCAGTTGAGCGAGCGGCTTGCCGCCGCCAGGATCAGCGCGCCCATCGCGCCGTAGGCCGCGCACTCGGTGGCGGTGGCAATGCCCGAGATCAACGCCCAGCCGACGAACACGATCAGCGCTGCGCAAGGGATGAGGTGGCGCGACTGGTACAGCTTTTCGCGCAAATTCATCGCCGGCTCGGCTGGCGGCATCTTGTTGGGGTTGCGGGTGCTCCAGATCGCGATGTAGCCGGAAAACAGCACCATCAGCAGCAGCCCCGGCAGAAAGCCCGCCAGGAAGACGCGGATGATCGATGCGTCGGCCGCCACCGCATACACCACCATCGTGATCGATGGCGGGATGAGGATGCCCAGCGTGCCGGCGGTGGCCAGCGAGCCGAGCGCAATGCTTTCGTCGTAGCCACGTTTCTTGAGCTCGGGCAGGGCCACCTTGCTGATGGTCGCGCAGGTGGCCGCGGACGAGCCCGAGACCGAACCAAAGATGCCGCAGCCCAGCACCGTGGTGTGGAACAGCCGCCCCGGCACGCGCCCAAGCCAGGGGCTCAAGCCGCTGAACATCTGCTCCGAGAGCTTGGTACGGAACAGGATCTCGCCCATCCAGATGAACAGCGGCAGCGCGGCCAGCTCCCAGCTGGCGTTGCTCTCCCAGAAGGCCGAGAAGAGGTTCTTGCCCGGCGTGGTGGTGGTGAAAAAGGCCTGCCCGACCCAGCCGCAGGCGGCCAGGGTCATGGCGATCCAGAAGCCGCCAGCCAGCAGCACGAGCATCAGGACCAGCAGTACGAGGGCGGCGATGGCGTTGTCCATGGGGTTCTTTCAAAGGTCAGACGAGTAGTCGCCGGCGGCATGCCGCTCGCGGGTCAGCCGCACATAGGTCGGCTCGGCGCCCAGGCTCACCAGCACCAGCTCGTCCACCACGGCTACCAGCAACAGCAGCGCACCCACGGCAAAGCTCGACTGCGGTATCCACATGGGCAGCGGCAGCAGCCCTTGCGCGATGTCGTTGAAGCGCCAGCTCTCCCAGGTGGTGGCGCAGGCCCACCAGGCGAGGTAGCCGGTGGCCACCACACCCAGCACCAGCGACAAGATCTCGAACGCCCGGCGCGGCCCCGCCGACAGGCGCTCGATGAGCACCGTGACCCGCACGAAGTCGCCATGCTTGAACGCATGCGCCATGGTGAGAAAGGCCGCCGCCGCGGCCAGCCAGGCGACGATGTCGTTGGCCGCGCCGGTGGAGTGGCCGGCCAGGCGCATCAGCGTTTGCCAGATCATCAGCAAGGCGATGGCGAGCACCGCGGCCGCCCCCAGGGCGCCGCCCGCGAGGTAGGTGGCGTCGAGCGTGCGCCGCATGCGGGCGGTGAGCGTTTGGGAGGGCATGCCAGCGGCGGTCATCACGGTGCTCACGGGAGGCTCACTTGCGGTAAGCGTCGAGCACGGCCTGCCCGTCCGCGCCGGCGGCCTTCACCCAGTCGGCCGCCATGCGCTCGCCGACGGTCTTCAGCTCGCGCTTGAGGACGGCACTGCTGCGGTCGACCGTCATGCCCTTGGCCACCAGCTCCTTCAGGTAGGCGTCGTCTTTTTCGTCGCTGAGCTTCCAGCCGCGTTCGGAGGCCTTGGCGGCGACGGCGACCACGGCGGCCTGGGTCGGCGGGTCGAGCGCATCGAACGACTTCTGGTTCACCACCACTGCATTGCGCGGCAACCAGGCGTTCACGTCATAAAAATACTTCACCTGCTCGTAGAGCTTGCTGTCGACGCCGCTGGCGCTGCTGGTGAGGAAGTTGTCGACCGCGCCGGTGGCCAGCGCGGCCGGCAGCTCGGCCAGCTGGATGGTGATGGGCTGTGCGCCCACCAGCTCTGCAATGCGCGAGGTGGCCGGGTTGTAGGCGCGCATCTTGGTGCCCTTCAGGTCGGCCAGTGTGGCCACCGGCTTGCGGCTGTACAGCGACTGCCCGGGCCAGGGCACGGTGTAGAGCAGCTTGACGCCCTGGCCGCCCAGCAGCTTTTGCAGCGCGGGTTGCGAGGCTTCGTCGAGCTTCTTGGCTTCAACGTAGTTGGTGGCCAGGAAGGGGATCGAATCGACGCCGAAAAGCGGGTTCTCGTTGGCGGCACTGGAGAGGATGAACTCGCCGATGGCCGTCTGGCCCGATTGCACCGCACGCTTGATCTCGTTGGCCTTGAACAGCGAGGCGTTGGCATGCACCGTGATCTTGAGCTTGCCGGCCGTGGCCTTGTCGACCTCTTGGGCGAACCACTCGAGGTTTTGCACGTGGAAGGTGTTGCCGCCGTAGCCGGAGGGCAGGTCCCATTTGGTTTGTGCCTGGGCGCTGCTCATGCAGGCGGCGGCGGTGATCGCGAAGGCTAGAAATTTCATTCGGTCTCTCCTGGGGTTTGGGGGTGGGTGTGTGGGAAAGGAACTCAGAAACTCGCCAGCTTGCGGTTGAGCAGGTCGGTGATCAACATGGCGCCGGGCGCGTGCGTGATGGCCAGCGCCGGCCTGGCCTGCGCCAGCGCGGCTTGGGGCGTGACGCCGCAGGCCCAGAACACCGGGATTTCATCGGGCATCACCTCCACCGCGTCGCCGTAGTCGGGGCGCGAGAGGTCTGCAATGCCGATGAGTGACGGGTCGCCGATATGCACCGGCGCGCCATGCACA
>JACMKJ010000335.1 GCA_014380155.1 Rhizobacter sp.
CCGCGTCGACGTGGTGGTGATCGTCACGCCGAACCACGTGCACTTCCCCGTCGCCAAGGCCTTCGTCGATGCCGGCTTCCACGTCGTGTGCGACAAGCCCCTGGTGCACACCTCCGGGCAGGCCGACGCGCTGGTGCGGGCGGTCGTGCGCCGCGGCACGGTGTTCGGCGTGACCTACAACTACAGCGGCTACCCCATGGTGCGGCAGGCGCGCGAGATGGTGAAGGCCGGCGCCATCGGCGAGATCCGCAAGGTGGTGGTCGAGTACCACCAGGGCTGGCTCGCACCGCAGCTCACCACCGGCGACACCGGTGACGCGTGGCGCACCGACCCTGCTCGAAGCGGGCCCGGCGGTGCGCTGTCCGACGTGGGCACACATGCCGAGAACCTGCTCGTCACCGTCACCGGTCTCACGATCGACAGCCTGTGCGCCGACCTCACCGCCTTCATCCCCGGCCGCCGCCTCGATGACGATGCCAGCGTGCTGCTGCGCTTCACCAACGGCGCGCGCGGTGTGCTGATGGCGTCGCAGGTGGAGACGGGCTGCGAGAACGACATCCGCCTGCGCGTGTTCGGAAGCAAAGGCGCGCTCGACTGGCGGCAGGAAGACCCGAACCACCTGGTGCACTCGCCCGTCGATGGCGCGCGGCGCATCCTCACACGCGGCTCGCCGGGCTTGAGTGCGGCGGCAAAAAACGCCACCCGTTTGCCGGCCGGTCACCCCGAGGCCTTCATCGAGGCCTTTGCCAACATCTACCTCGGTGTGGCAGCCGACATTCGCGCGCGCCTGGCCGGCCAGATGGCCGGCCAGATGGCCGACCCGCTGCAAGCCGACTACCCGAGCCTGGCCGATGGCGCCCGGGGCGTGCGCTTTGTCGAGAAAGTGATCGAATCGGCGGGCAGCGACGGCAAGTGGACGCCGATGACCGGCTGAGCCCAGGCGGTTCAGGGTTTCGGTTTAGCGGCCGGCTTGCCCGGGGCCGGCATCTGCATCGGCTTCAAGTCGCCGCAGTCGGCGCCCAGCCACTTGGCCTTGACCGTCATCTTCGTGTTGCGGGCCTGGCCTTGCATCGTCATGCTGGTGTTGCTTTTGACGGTGTAGCTCTCGGGGCCATCGAACACCGCTTCGCCTTCGGTCACTGAAGGCGGCTGGCTGCACACCGACTTCCATTTCCAGACCTTGCCGCTGCGCGAGCCGAAGTCGGTCTTGCACTGGCTTTCATCACCTTGCCACTTGCCCTGGTCGAGTGACTCGCGCGTCTGGCACATCTTGATGATGCCGGCGCCGCCGCTCATGTCGACACCGTGCTGCTTCATGTTGGCCTCCATGTGCTTGCGCATCTCGGGCGACATCTTCTTCAGGTGCTCGGCCATGTCGGGCGCTTTCTGGCCGTCGATCTCGCGCTCGTTCTGCATCTGCCACAGGCCGGGCTTGATGGGCGGTGCGGTCTGGGCTTGGGCGGTGGCGCCACAGGCCAGCAGGCTGGCGAAGGTGATGAGATGAGCGCGCATGGTTCTCTCCAAACGGTGAAAAGTGCAGTCGTCTACTGGATCACAGGTGCGTCGGGCAGTTCATTGGGATTTGCCAGATGACCGGCCACGGCAAAGTGCTGCGCCAGCATCGCGCCCACCGAATCCAGCGCCGCGTTCAAGCCCGCCTCGTACTGGCCCGCCTTGAAGGCCGCTGCCATGCCGTCGGTCAAGGTGTGCCACTGGGCCGCCGTCACATGCCGGTTCAAACCCCGGTCGGCCACGATCTCGATGCGGTGCTCGGCCATCAGCAGGTAGATGAGCACGCCGTTGTTGTGCTCGGTATCCCACACCCTCAGCTTGCCGAACATGGCCACCGCACGTTCGCGCGCCGACGCGCCACGCCACAGATAGGACCACGGCAAGCCGGCCTCCACACAGACGCGGATCTCGCCGCTGTGCTGACGCTCGCTCACGGCGACACGCTCTTGCAGGCGTTGCAGCGCCTTCGAGTCGAGCGCGCGACGCACGTCGCTCTCGTCCAGCCAGCGGTGTTTGAAGATGCGAAGCCAAAGGTTCATCACAGCGCCCGCCCGGCCGCCCGAAGGGCGTTGTGCGCCCCCTCGGAGGGCAGTGAATGAAATGAGCGTGGGGGTTTCATTTCTACCAGTCTCCCCCGGCGCCACCACCACCAAAATCTCCACCACCGCCCGAGCTGAAACCGCCACCGTCGGAGGAACCACCGCCCCAGCCGCCGCCTCCGCCACCGCCACCCCAGATCACGGGCCCGCTGCCGCCACCACCGCGACGCGAGCCAATGCCCAATACGCCGACCAGCACCAGGGCCACCAGCCCGGCGCCTCCTGCGATCAGCAGGCTCGTGCTCAACCACCAGCCCAGGCCACCGGCCGCAGCGGCGGTGCCGACCGAGCCGAGCTTGCGGCCCAGCACGCCGGTGAGCACCGCCCCGAGGATGGGCACCGCCACGAAGAAAAAGATCGCCATGTCTTCGAGGTCGAAGCCGCTGTCGCCCACGCCCTTCGCCGAGCCGCGCTGTGTCGGCTCGGGCAGGCCTTCGGTTCCGATGCGCTGGGCCAGGCGGTCGACTGCGGCATTCAGCCCACCGGCAAAGTCGCCGGCACGAAACGCGGGCGTGATGCGGTCGGTGACGATCTGCCGGGCCGCCAGGTCGGGGATCGCGCCCTCGAGTGCCTTGGCGACGGTGATCCACACCTTGCGGTCGTCCTTGGCGACCACGATCACCACGCCGTCGCCCACGTCCTTGCGGCCGACTTTCCAGGTTTCGCCCACACGCTGCGCATACGAGGCGATGTCTTCGGGCTGCGTCGTCGCCACCATCAACACCACCAGCTGCGAGCCACGCTCACGCTCGATGGCGTCGAGCTTGGCGCTGAGCGCCTGCACCTGGGGCGCGGTGAGCGTGGCGGTCTGGTCGATCACACGGCCCGAGAGCGGCGGCACCGGCAACACGTCTTGTGCGTGCAGCGGCGTTGCCGCCGCTGCCAGCAGCCAAGCCAGGCAGACCCCAAGCCAGCGCATCCAGCGCATCACGCGGTCTTCTTACTTGGCGCCGGGCTTGTCGAAGTTGACCGCCGGCGGCGCGGAGATTTCCGCCTCGTTTTGCACCGTGAAGCTGGGCTTGGGCGGGTAGCCGAAAACCTTGCCGGTGAGGTTGGTCGGGAAGCTACGCGCCAGCACGTTGTACTCAGCCACCGCCTTGATGTAGCGGTTGCGCGCCACGGTGATGCGGTTCTCGGTGCCTTCGAGTTGCACACGCAAATCTTGAAAGCCCTGGTTGGCCTTCAGGTTGGGGTAGTTCTCGGTGACCACCAGCAAGCGGCTCAGCGCGCCGCTCAGCTCGCCCTGGGCCTTTTGAAATTTCTCGAAGGCTTGCGGGTCGTTCAGCGTTTCCGGCGTGACTTGGATGCTCGTCGCCTTGGCGCGCGCTTCCACCACCTTGGTCAAGGTCTCTTGTTCGAAGTTGGCCTCGCCCTTGACGGTGGCCACGATGTTGGGGATGAGGTCGGCGCGGCGCTGGTACTGGTTGAGCACCTCGGACCAGGCGGCCTTGGTCTGCTCATCGAGACGCTGGAAATCGTTGTAGCCGCAGCCGCTGAGGGCCAAGGCCGAGACAAGTGCGAGGGTGGCGAGCCAGAGCGAGCGAATCATGAGGTGTCCTTCCAGGCAGGTGACGGGGTGCATGCTACCCCGCCCACAAGGTGTGGCCCCGACTGCTTTATTCAAGGGTCAAGGCCATACTGGCGGCCATGTCCTTGATCCATGAAGCCCTGCGCGCCGGCCACGCCCCGGCCACCCACCGCCGC
>JACMKJ010000336.1 GCA_014380155.1 Rhizobacter sp.
CGAAAGGCGTCACGTTGACGATGATCCCGCAGCGCGCATAGGTGCTCTTGCCCAGGCAGATGGTGAGCACGTTGCGCGGAATGCGGAAGTACTCCATCGTGCGTGCAAGAGCAAAGCTGTTGGGCGGGATCACGCACACGTCGGCGTTCATGTCGACGAAGCTCTTCTCGTCGAAGTTCTTCGGGTCGACGACCGTGCTGTAAATGTTGGTGAACACCTTGAACTCGGGGGCACAGCGGATGTCGTAGCCATAGCTGCTGGTGCCGTAGCTCACGATCTTGTGGCCGTCGGCCGAGTGGCGCACCTGGCCCGGCTCGAACGGCTCGATCATGCCGTGCTGCTCGGCCATGCGGCGGATCCACTTGTCGCTCTTGATGCTCATGCGCGGGTTACCAGGGGTTGGGCGTAACAGGGCTCCGATTGTAGGGAGCCGGGCGGCCATGCCGCATGGCTTGCCTGGGCAAGGTGTTGCAGCCCTGTGGAAATACCATGGTCACACGGCCGCCATCGGCCCAAAATACGTCCAACGAACTCTTGTGGAGACAAACCATGAGCGCACAACTCAGCACCCTTGACCTGCTCACCCAATACGCCACCTACCACCGCGACCGGCGCAACATCGTCACCCACTTCATCGGCGTGCCGATGATCGTGTTCGGTGTCGGCGTGTTGCTGGCGCGCCTTCACCTCACCTTGCCGGGGCTGGACCTCACCGGCGGCTGGGTGGCCTTCTGCCTGGCCGCCGCCTGGTACCTGAGCCGCCGCGGCTCGCTCACGCTGGGCTTGGCCGTCACCGCCGCCACCGGCGTTTTGATGGCCCTCGCCCACACCGTCTCGGGCGGCAGCGTGGCGAGCTGGCTCAGCTGGGGCCTGGGCATGTTTGCCATCGGCTGGGTGATCCAGTTCATCGGCCACTACTACGAGGGCCGCAAGCCCGCGTTTGTCGACGACATCGTGGGCCTGCTGGTCGGCCCGATGTTCGTTACCGCTGAAGCCATGTTCATGTTGGGCTGGAACAAGTCACTGCTCGCCGAGATCGAGCACCGCGCCGGCCCCACCCACATCCGCGACCTGGCCCACCCGGCCTGAACAGCGTTTGAAAGCCGTTCGCTGATGCGGCGCTGGCTGCTGCGCGCAGGCCTGGTGCTGCTGGGCCTGGTTGTGCTTTCGGCCGCTTTTGTCGCCGTTCAGATCCAGCGCCGCCCGCCACTGGCTCCCTATCAGGCGCTCACCCTGCCCGCAGCAGGCGGGGGCGAGGCCGTGAAGGTGCGCTTTGCCGGCGTCGCCACCCTGCTGTTCGACGACGGTGAAACCGCCTGGATGACCGACGGGTTTTTCAGCCGCCCGGACCTGTGGGCCACCCTCACCTCCAAGATCGGCCCCGACACCGCCGTGATCGAACGCGAGTTGGCCCGCCTGGGGGTGAGCCGGCTGGCCGCCGTGGTGCCGGTGCATTCGCACTACGACCACGCGATGGATTCGCCGGTGGTCGCTATGCGCACCGGCGCGCTGCTGATCGGCTCGTCGTCCACGCTCAACCTGGGCCGTGGCCTGAAGCTGCCCGAAGACCGCATGCGCCTGGTCAAGCCCGGTGACGTGGTGACGCTGGGCAAGTTCACGCTGCGCTTCATCGCCAGCCGCCACAGCCCCACGCCCTACAGCGACGGGATTCAGGGTGACACGCTGGATGCACCGCTCACCCCGCCCGCCCGCGCCACCGCCTACCCCGAAGGCCAGGTGTGGTCGATCGTGGTGGAGCACACCTCAGGCCAGCGCATGCTGGTGCAAGGCAGCGCCGGCATCGTGCCCGGTGCGCTGGCAGGGCTGAAGGTCGACACCGTGTTCCTCGGCGTGGGCACGCTGGGCAAGAAAGACGAGGCTTACCGCAGCGCCTACTGGCAAGAAACCGTGCGCGCCAGTGGCGCCAAGCGCGTGATCCCCATCCACTGGGACGACTTCTGGCGGCCACTCGACCAGCCGCTGGAGGCCATGCCGCTGCTGTTCGACGACTTCGACGTGGTGATGGCCGACCTCACGAAGCGTGGCGCAGCCGATGGCGTGGAAGTGCGGCTGCCGCCGACCTTCACGCCATTCGCACCCTGACCCTCAGGTCGTCTTAGACACCGTGATGGTTGGGAACTTCGACGAAAAGTCTTTCGAGCGCTGCGCGATCTTCACCGCCAGCTGGCGGGCCATGGCCTTGTAGAGCCCGGCAATCTCGCCGTCGGGGTCGCTCACGACGGTGGGTTTGCCCGAATCGGCCTGCACGCGGATGCCCATGCTCAGCGGCAACGCACCCAGGTAATCCATGTTGAACTCGGCCGCCATCTTCTTGCCGCCGTCCTCACCGAAGATGTGTTCCACGTGGCCGCAATTCGTGCACACGTGAATGGCCATGTTTTCAACGATGCCGAGAATGGGCACGCCCACCTTCTCGAACATCTTGATGCCACGGCGTGCGTCCAGCAGCGCGATGTCTTGCGGCGTGGTGACGATCACCGCGCCGGTGAGCGGCACACGCTGGCTCAGCGTGAGCTGGATGTCGCCGGTGCCCGGAGGCATGTCGACGATCAAATAGTCGAGCTCGCGCCAGTTGGTCTGGCGCAGCAGCTGGTCGAGCGCCTGGGTGGCCATCGGGCCGCGCCA
>JACMKJ010000337.1 GCA_014380155.1 Rhizobacter sp.
CGCCCACGTCGGCCAGCACCGCCTCGGCGGCAAACGGGCCCACGCTGCTCCAGCTGGTGTGCGGGTGGAAGCCGCGCCACTCGTCGAGCAGCAGGCCTTGTGCGCCTTCGAAGAGCACCGTGCCCGGGCGTTGCAAACGTTCGGCGATGACGGCGAGCTTGGCAGGCGGCACCACGCGCAGCAGGGTTTGCACACGCGCGAGCCAGAGGTCGGCGACGCCGTCGTCGGCCAGCAACTGCGCCTCGGCGGCCCATTCGCTGACACGAAACGCCTGTGCCAGATCAAGCTCTGTGGCGAGCGTGCGGCGCAGCGTGGCGAGCTTGTCGCGCGCAAACGCCGGGCGCGACAAGTCACCGTAGTGCAAGGCCTGGCCGGGGTGCTGCAAGGCATGCCGCACCGTCTCGCCCACGCCCACGCCGCAGCTGCCGTGGGCGGCTTGGCCACGTTGCCATTCGCGCAAGCGGCCGGCGGCCTGGTGGTAGGGCGTGGTGATGCGGCAGCGCGCGTCGATCATGAGCCGCGCCAGCGCATCGCCCACCCCCACTTGCTGCAGGCACTGCGCTTCAACGAGCAAGGCCGTCGGGTGCACCACCACCGGCGCAGCCAGCACGGTGGCCACGCCGGGCACGAAGCTGCCGGCGCCGAACTGCGAGAAGGTGTGGTGCCGCCCATCGGGCAAGACCACGTTGTGGCCGGCCTGCGCACCGCCGTTGAAACGCACCACGGTGTGGGCCTGCCAGTGGCGGCACAGCGCGTCGGTGAAGAGGCCCTTGCCGCAGTCGCCGAAACCCAGGCCGATCAGCGAGACAAAACGAGGCAAGGCCCGACTCAACCGAACAAGCGCCGCCACCAGCTCGACGGCGCTGCGGCGCCGCTGCTGCTGGCATGCGGGTGTGCGGGGGCGCGGGGGTCGAGCAGGTCGGCATACGGCCGCAGCGCGCGCACGATGGCGCCCACACGCTCACGCGCCACACCTTCGGCCTTGAGCGCGGTGGCGACTGCATCGGTGCTGGGCAACACACCTTCGGTCAGGCCGACGATGGCGGCGGCCACGGCGCAGGTGTCGTCAGGCGACTCCATGCAGATCACGTGGTCGCCCAGCAGCTCGCGCCAGCGCGCTTCGCAGCCGCCTCGGCGTTGCAGGTCGGGGATCAGGAAGAACAGGTGGTAGCTCTCGGCTGCAGCGGCGATGGCCTCTTCGATCGGAATGTCTTCGTCGAGCTTCTCGCCGATCAGCGCTTCGATCTGGTGGCGCGAGACGGCCGGGTACGGCAACTCGTCACCGGTCATGAACAGGTAACCGCGCTTCTTGCGCTTGGTCATGCAGTCGAGGTCGGTGTGCTGGGCGAGCACGTAGAACGCGAGCTCGTAACTCTCGGAGCCGCTGCCACCGCCGCCGCCTTCGAGGTAGCTCCAGGTGAGCCACTGGTCCATCAGCTCGGCGGTCGATTCGAACTGGCCGATCTGCAGGGGCGCGTGGTCGGAGGTGGCGTCACCGATGGCCATGAACATCAGCTGCGGGTCGGCGATGTGGCACGCACCCAGCAGCTTCATGAAATTGGGCAGGTCGCGCTTGGCGAGGATCTGCGGGATGTCGCCCATCGAGCCGGTGACGTCGAGTGCAAACACGATGCCGAGCGAGTTCGGGTGGTCGGCGCTGTCGCGCGACTCGCGCACCTTGAGGCCGCGCGGGTCCATCAGCGCGTGGCAGCCACGCTGTGAAAACACCTCGCCGGCCGGGCGCGAGGCACGGTCGGCCACCAGGGCGGCGTGGGCGGCGTGCGAGTAATTTCCGTGTCCCATGAGGGTTCCTTGACTAAGCGTGCAGGGGATTGAAGGGGATGAATTGTGGCGGCCCGAACGCCTCGCGCGCGGCGGC
>JACMKJ010000338.1 GCA_014380155.1 Rhizobacter sp.
CGGCACGCTGTTTCTCGACGAGATCGGTGACATGCCGATCGCGCTGCAAAGCAAGCTGTTGCGCGTGTTGCAAGAGCAGGAGGTCGAGCCGCTGGGCAGCAACACCGTGCAGCGGGTCGACGTGCGCATCATCGCGGCCACCAGCCGCGACCTGCCCGCCATGGTCGCGGCCGGCACCTTCCGCGCCGACCTGTACTACCGCCTCAACGTGCTGCCCATCCGCCTGCCCGCGCTGCGCGAGCGCCTGGCCGACCTGGAGGCCCTGGTCGAGACGCTGGCCGACGACATCGCCCGGCGCAGCGGCCTGCCACACAAAGGCTTGAGCGGCGACGCGCTGGAGCTGCTGGCGCAGCAGAGCTGGCCGGGCAACATCCGCGAGCTGCGCAATGTGCTGGAACAGGCCACGCTGATGACCGACGACCTGGTGCTCGGCGCTTCGCACTTCAGGAGCCTGGTGGTGGGGGCGCAAGCGCTGGCCGCGCCGCTGGCTGTCGCGCGCAGGGCGCAGCCACAACGTGTTGCTGACGTGGCAGACGTTGCCACGCCCGCCGGTTCCATCAAGCCGCTGCCGCAAGCCATCGCCGAGCTGGAGGCGCGCGCCATCCGCGAGGCCATGGTCGCGACCGGTGGCAACAAACTCGCGGCGTCGCGGCTGCTGGGCATCTCGCGCGCCACCTTGTACGAAAAACTCGCACTGATCTGAGCCTGGCCTTGCAATCTTCTTTCCCGCGTACCTTCAACTTGCTGGCCGGAGCGCTACTCGCCGGCACGGCCTATGCGCAGACCCCACCTGCGGTGCCGGCGGCCCCCGCGGCCTCTGCACCGGCGCCGCCAGCCGCCCAACAACTCGCACCCGTCGAGATCACCGGCACGCGCGCCAACGACATGCAGGAGCGGCGCCAATCCACCGCCGCCAAGATCGTGATCGGGCGCGAAGAGATCGATCGCTTCGGCGACAGCACCGTGGGCGAGGTGCTCAAGCGCCTGCCCGGTGTCACGCTGCAAGGTGCGCCGGGCCGCGGCGGCGCCATCCGCATGCGGGGCCTCGGCAGCGGCTACACGCAGATCCTGCTCGACGGCGAGCGTGTGCCGCCGGGCTTCTCGATCGACACGCTCACACCCGAGCAGATCGAGCGCATCGAGATCTTGCGTGCGCCCACGGCGGAGACGGGGGCACGTGCGATTGCCGGCACCATCAACATCATCACGCGCGAAGGTTTCAAGAAGCGCCTCAACAACCTGCGCCTCGGCACGGGGTACGAAAACGGCCGCTGGCAGCCCGGCATCTCGTGGACGCGCAACGACAGCATCGACGGCCTGATCTACAACGTCTCGCTGTCGGCCTTTCAGAACGACCGCGACAACGAAAGCACCACCACCACGGTGCGCGAAGACCTGAGCGTGGTGCCCGCCACCACGGTGGTGACTCGAGAAACCTCCTTGTCGCAAGACAAGCGCCGCGGCCTGCATGCCACCGGGCGTTTGCAGTGGCGGGGTGACAAAGGGGGCTCGCTGATGTTGATGCCGATGTTGATCTACACCGAGATCGACAACACCAGCAGCTCGCTCCTGACGCGCGACGACGGTGCGGCGCCGTATGACCGCAGCACCGGCAGCTCCGCGGGCCACTACGCCAACGCGCGCCTGAACGGCCAATGGAACCAGCAGATCGACGGTGCCGGCCGGCTGGAGCTGAAAGGCGGTCTGAGCCAGGGCCGCTGGCGCGGGCGTCTGCTGCGCACGCTGATCCGCGATGACGGCAGCCCGCTGCCCACGGGCTACAACAACACCGACGACATCAACACCAGCCTGGGCCGCACCGTCACACTGGGTTCGAAATACACCACCTTGCTGGCCAATGACCACAGCCTGGTGGCCGGGGCCGAGCTCGAAAGCAACCGCAGCCGGGAGGAGCACACCCAGACCGACGAAACCGGTGATGACTTCCTGGCCGACGCCTTGCGTCTGGCGGCTTACGCGCAAGACGAATGGAACCTCACGCCGCAGTGGGCCGTGCATGCGGGCCTGCGCTGGGAGGCCATCCGCACACGCGCCAGTGCCTTGCAAGCGGGTACAAGCCTGGGCGAGTTCACCAACCGCAGCAGCGTGTGGACGCCGCTGCTCCACAGCGTCTGGAAACCTGATCCAAAAAGCCGTGACCAGGTGCGACTGAGCCTCACGCGCAGCTACCGCTCGCCCACCGTGCAAAACCTGATCGCGCGACCGCGCCGGTCAAACAACAACTCCGTGACCCGGCCCGACCGCGCTGGCAACCCCAACCTCAGACCCGAGCTGGCCAGCGGCGTGGACCTGGCGGTCGAGCGCTACCTGGCGGGCGGGGGCATCCTCAGCGCCAGCATCTTTCACCGCGACATCAGCGACTACATGCGCAGCGTCACTGCGCTGGAAGGTGCGGATTACGTCTCGCGCATGCAGAACGTGGGCGACGCCGTCACCCAGGGCCTCGAGCTCGAAGCCAAGATGCGCCTGAGTGACGTGGTGA
>JACMKJ010000339.1 GCA_014380155.1 Rhizobacter sp.
ACGACCGGCAGGAGATGATGGACACGGCGGCCACCATCCCCGGCGAGGAGACCGAGATCTTCGCCGCCGCCTGCCGCCAGGCCAAGGTGTGGGGCGTGTTCTCGCTGACCGGCGAGCGGCACGAGGAGCACCCCCACAAGATGCCCTACAACACCCTGATCCTGATGAACGATCAGGGCGAGATCGTGCAGAAGTACCGCAAGATCATGCCCTGGACCCCCATCGAGGGCTGGTACCCGGGCGACAGCACCTACGTGAGCGAAGGCCCCAAGGGCCTCAAGATCAGCCTCATCATCTGCGATGACGGCAACTACCCCGAGATCTGGCGCGACTGCGCGATGAAGGGCGCCGAGCTGATCGTGCGTTGCCAAGGCTACATGTACCCGGCGAAAGAGCAGCAGATTCTCATCAGCAAGGCGATGGCCTTTGCCAACAACTGCTACGTTGCGGTGGCCAATGCGTCGGGCTTCGACGGCGTGTACTCGTACTTCGGCCACTCGGCGTTGATCGGTTTCGACGGGCGCACGCTGGGCGAATGCGGCGAAGAGGAAATGGGCATTCAATACGCGGCGCTCAGCAAGAGTCTGATCCGCGACTTCCGCAAGAACGGGCAGAGCGAGAACCACCTCTTCAAGCTGGTGCACCGCGGCTACACCGGGCTGATCAACTCGCGCGAGGGCGACAAGGGTGTGGCGGTGTGCCCTTACGACTTTTATTCACAGTGGGTCAACGACCCCGAGGGCACGCGAAAGAAGGTCGAGTCGTTCACTCGCAGCACGGTGGGCACCGACGAAGCGCCGATCGAGGGTATCCCCAACCAGTCCACACCTGTTCACGGCTGATGGGCGCGATGCTCGACGCACGCTGCGTGCCGTCCGAACCCTATTACCAGCCGAGCGGCGACGAGTGCGCGCTGTTCGAGGCCGCGTATGCACAGCGCCTGCCGGTGCTGCTGAAAGGCCCCACCGGCTGCGGCAAGACACGCTTCATCGAGCACATGGCGTGGCGGCTGCGGCGCCCGCTGATCACCGTGGCCTGCAACGACGACACCAGCGCCGCCGACCTCACCGGCCGCTGGCTGCTCGACGCCCACGGCACACGCTGGCAAGACGGCCCGCTGACGCTGGCCGCGCGCAACGGGGCCATCTGCTATCTCGACGAGCTGGTGGAGGCACGCAGCGACACCACGGTGGTGATCCACCCACTGACCGACACCCGCCGCATGCTGCCGCTGGACAAGCACAACGAGCAGCTGGCAGCCCACCCCGACTTCCTGCTCGTGGCTTCGTACAACCCCGGTGGTGCGAAGGAGCTCAAGGCCTCGACGCGGCAGCGTTTTTGCGCGCTCGACTTCCACTACCCGGCCACCGAGATCGAGGTGGCCATCGTCGCCCACGAGTCGGGCCTGGCGGTGGAGATGGCGGCGCGCCTGGTGGGCTTGGGCGTGCGCACGCGCCGTCTGCAAGGCCATGGGCTGGACGAAGGTGCGTCGACACGCATGCTGGTGCATGCAGGGCGTTTGATCCGCCAGGGCGTCTCGCCATTGGCGGCGTGCCGCATCGCGGTGGCAGCGCCGCTGTCGGACGACGCGGAGGTGGCCGCGGCCCTGCTCGCCACCGTCGACGCCGCGTTCTGAACCCCGCATGCGCACTTCACTTTCGCCGTATTTGCGCAGCCTGTGGAATGTCACGCCCACGCTGATCGACATCACCGAGCCTCAGGCCACGCGGCCGTTTCTCTCGCCGTTGGGTCTGCACTTGCCACTGCACGCACCCACCCACGAAACGCCTGACCCGTGGTTCCAGGCCGCCGCCGCACACGCCGCCGCGCACCTGGTGTTCTCGCAGCATCGCTTCGACCCCGCCGGCTTGCGCCCGGTGACGCAGGCGATTCTGGGTGCGCTCGAAGACGCGCGTGTCGAGTGGCTCGCCAGCCGCGAACTGCCGGGCTTGCGCCGCTTGTGGCTGCCGTTTCATGCGGCGGTGATGTCTGATACACCGAGCTTCGAAGACCTGCTGAGCCGCATGGCGCGCAGCCTGCTTGACCTGGCCCACCACGACCCGCACCCGTGGGTGATCAAGGCACGCGAGCTCTTCTTCGTTGACGAAGCCGGTGACATGCTCGCCTTGCGGCAACCCGAAGCCTTGCGCCACGCCGCCTCGCTGCTGGGCAACGACATCGGCCAGATGCGCTTGCAGTTCAACGCGCGTTTGTATGCGGTGATGCCGAGCTACCGCGACGACAACAGCTGCCTGTGGCTGCTCGACAAGAAGCGCACCGACACCGAGCACGAGCTCGCCGCTACACCACCCACCAGCCCCGCCCCGGCGCTGTTGCAACGTCACAGCTACCCAGAGTGGGACCGCCTGGTGCCGATGTACCGGCGCGACTGGTGCAGCGTGCTCGACGACACGCCGATGGCGCCCGCATCCCCCCGGCCCGCTCCTCAACGCACGCGCCTGATGGCGCAACCCGACGGTGACGATTTCGACCTCGACGCACTGGTCGAAGCCGCCATTGCACGCCGCAGCGGCCGTGCGCTGGAGCCGCGTGTCTACCGCCGCTGCCAGGCCACACGCGCTGCGGGCAGCACGCTGCTGCTGCTCGACACCTCGGCCTCCACCGCCTCGGTGTTGCCGGCTACGTGCGAAGCCGCGCTGAGTGCCGCAGCGTCCATCGAACGCGCGGGCGGCGAGTGCGCCATTCACAGCTTCTGCTCCGACGGCCGCCATGCCGTGCACTACACCCAGCTGAAGGCGTTTGGCGAAACGCTCGGGCCAGCGTGCATCGAACGCTTGATGCGCCTGCGCAGCCGCTTGTCCACACGCCTCGGTGCGGCACTGCGCCACGCCACCCAACTCATCGCACAACGCCACGGTGCGCTGCGCCGCGTGCTGCTGCTCACCGACGGCCGCCCGCACGACGTCGACGTGCACGACCCGCACTACTTGGTGGAAGACGCGCGCCAGGCGGTGCGCGAGGCCGCGCGGCGCGGCGTGTGGATGCAGTGCGTGAGCCTCGACGCGGCAGCATGGCAGCCGCTGCAGCGCGTGTTCGGGCCCGGCCGGGTGCACAGCGTGAAGACCCTGAAAGCGGCGTTGAAGCCCTGAGCCGCGTGCCAAGATCGTGCCCCCGGAGGTGCACACGATGGCTTGGTTCGACGGTTTCGAAGCGAGGTTTCACGAGGTCAACGGCCAACGCCTCTTCGCGCGCACCGGTGGCAAGGCGGGCGGCCCGCCATTGCTGCTCATGCACGGCTTCCCGCAGACCCACGCCATCTGGCACCGCGTGGCACTCGCACTGCATGACCGCTTTTTTCTGGTGATGCCCGACCTGCGCGGGTATGGCGACTCGTCGAAGCCGGAAAGCGACGCCACCCACGCGGGCTACAGCAAGCGTGTGATGGCCGCCGACATGGTGGCGCTGATGCAATCGCTCGGCCACACCCGTTTTGGCCTGGTGGGGCATGACCGCGGCGGCCGCGTGGCGCACCGGCTCGCAGTGGACCACCCGCAAGCGGTGAGCAAGCTGTGCGTGATCGACATTGCGCCCACGCTCGACATGTACAGCGCCACCGACATGCGCTTTGCCGTGGCCTATTACCACTGGTTCCACCTGGTGCAGCCGGCGCCGTTGCCCGAACGCATGATCGGCGGCGACCCGCTGTTCTACCTGCGCTGGAAGCTGGGCGGCTGGGGCAGCAAGAGCCTCGATTACATCGAGCCCGAGGCCCTGGCCGAATACGAGCGCTGCTTCTTGGTGCCCGAGCACATCCACGCGACCTGCGAGGACTACCGAGCCTCGGCCGGCATCGACCTCGAGCACGACCGCGCGTCGCGCACGGCGGGGGCACGCATTGCCTGTGACACGCTGGTGCTGTGCGGCAATCACGGCGTGGTGCACCGCATGTTCAAGCCGCTGGAGCTGTGGCAGGCGCAGTGCGCCGGCACGGTGAGCGGCGAAGGGCTGGAGAGCGGGCACTTTGTGCCCGAAGAGGCGCACGCCGCAGTGGCGCGCGCCATCCAGTCGTTCTTTTAGGCGCGCAAGATCCCGTCGGGCCCGAAGATGCCCAGCTTCACCGACGAGGTGCCCACATACGGCCCCGCGTTGTTGAAGTTGATCACCACCTCGCCCACCTCGAAGCCACGGATGCCGGCCAGGGCCGTGCGCAGCTTGTCGCGCGTGATGTCGCGGCCCGCACGGCGGATGCCTTCGGCCATGACCTGCGCGTTGATCCAGCTTTCCAGGCCCAGGCTGAGCGGGGCTTGCTGGTTGGCGGCTTCGAGCGAGGCCTTGTAGGAGCGCACCACGGCGAACTTGGTCGCGTTGCCGCTCGGGAACACCGAGGCCATCGCCAGGCCGGTGAGGTGCTTGCCCAGGCGCTTGGTGTCGGTGAACGTGACCGACAGGCCGATCACCGGCAAGCCCGCCGCCTTTTCGCGCAGCGACAGGATCATGTCGGTGGTGCCGGTGCCGGTGGTGCCCAGGAACACGGCGCCGGCCTTGCTGTCGACGATCTGCTGCGCCACTTCGGCGTGGTTCTTGCCGTCCACCGCCAGCGGGATCGCGGCCACGGCCTTGAGCTTTTGTTCGGCCAGCACACGCTGCGCATTGCCCAGCACTTCTTTGCCGAAGGGGTTGTCGAGGTAGACGATGGCGATGTCTTGAATGCCCATCTGCACCAGCTGCTGCACCATGCGGGTGACTTCGTCGGTGTAGCTCGGGCGGATGTGGAACACGTACTTGTGTTCGGGCTTGCGCAGCGAGGCCGCGCCGGTGATCGGGCCCAGCACCGGGATGCCGGCCTTTTCAGTCATCGGCAGAACAGCGCCGTTGTTGGGCGTGCCGATGATCGACATCAGCGCGAAAGCGCTGTTGTCTTCGATCATCTGCTTGACGTTCTCGACGGTCTTTGCCGCCGCGTAACCGTCGTCCTTGTTGATGAAGCGAAGCTCGCGACCGTTGACGCCACCGGCCTTGTTGATCTGGGCAAACGCCGCCCGGATGGCCGCCGAGTGCTCCTGCCCGGCGTTGCCGAGCGGGCCGGTGAGTGCCGTCGAGTTGCCGATGGTGATGTGCTTGGAGCCGATCGCTTCGTCGGCTGCCGCCCACGCGGGGTTGATGCAACTGACGGCGCCAATGGTGGCGGCGCTACGGCCGATGTGGTTCAGAAAGAGTCTGCGGTTGATCATGGGAGCGTCTCCAGTAGTGCGTTGCTGCCGTTGAAGCAGAGTCAGCCCCTCGCACGAACCGCGCTTTTGCAGCGTCTGGTGTCATTCCATATCGAGTTGCTTGCCGGCAGGCTAGTGGCTGAGAGGGGGCTTGTCGAGTCACGTTTGCGACAAGCCTGCCAACCGGCAGGCAGTATCGCGACGCCGTTCACGCTTGTACAAGCACCTTGGTCTGTGCACTCGCGTGCACAAACAACGGGTGCCAAACACTCACTGCTTCGGTCTTGCGGGCTTCTTCATCGCGGGGATGGCTTTGAAGGTGATACGCACCGTCTCGCCCTGCAACAGGCTCAGCACCTGGCCTTCAATGCGGTAGGCATTGGCGACACCCAGCAACTCGATGAAACGCTGCTCCTGCTGCATCTGCGGGCAGGCCATGCGCGTGCTGGCCAGCGCCGTCAGCGCGAGCTGCGTGCCGCGCTGCGTGTGGCGGCCACGCAAAGTGTTGCAACCGGCGAAGCCGCTCAGGCGCTGCGAGGCCGAATGCAGCACCAGGTGAGTGGTCTGCGGGCCGGTGCTCGCGGCGACCGTGCCGTCGAGTGTCTGCAGTGTCCAGCGGGTGTCGCGCAGTGGCGAGTTGCCGCTCGGCGCGGCAGGCGTGGCCGCCAGGACAGCGGGCGAGAGCGCGCTTGCCAAACAAAGAGTCCACCAGCGAGAGCACAACAAATCGGGCATGCAGCAGCAAGAAAGGTGAGAGACGCAGCCAGCATACGAAGTGAAACAGCGGGTGTCCATGCTCCATTTCGCTGAACCAGCCGTGCGGGCCACCTACTACCATCGCCGCCAACCGGTGCGCAACAAGGCCCTTGCCGAGCACCCATCCACGAGAGAACACCATGCGCGCCTGGCTGCTCACGCTGAACCGGTACTTCCCGATCCGCTACGCCACCTGGTTGTTGTGCGCCGTCGGCCTGCTGCTATGCAGCTTCACCTGGGTCGCGTTCGACACCGGCGGCCTGTTGGTGCTGCTGTTTGCGATCGGGCTCGGGCTGGGTCTGCGCGACGTGCTGCAAACGCGGCATTCTGTCCTGCGCAACTACCCGGTGATCGGGCACCTGCGCTTTCTGCTGGAGTTCATCCGCCCCGAGATGCGGCAGTACTTCATCGAAAGCGACAACGAAGCCGCGCCCTTCTCGCGCCAGCAGCGCTCGCTGGTCTACCAGCGCTCCAAGGGTGCGCAAGACAAACGCCCCTTCGGCACGCAGATGGACGTGGGCGCCACCGGCTATGAGTGGATCAACCACTCGCTGGTGCCCACCGAGCTGCCGACGCACGACTTTCGCCTCATCATCGGCGCGCAGCGTGCCCAGCCCTACTCGGCCAGCGTGTTCAACATCTCGGCCATGAGCTTCGGCGCGTTATCGGCCAACGCCATCCTGGCACTGAACGCCGGCGCCAAGCGCGGCGGCTTTGCGCACGACACCGGCGAAGGCTCGATCAGCCAGCACCATCGTGCAAACGGTGGTGACCTGATCTGGGAGATCGGCTCGGGCTACTTCGGTTGCCGCAACGACGACGGCAGCTTCAACGCCGAGCGCTTCGCGGCCAACGCCTGCGACCCGCAGGTCAAGATGATCGAACTCAAGCTCAGCCAGGGTGCCAAACCCGGCCACGGTGGTGTGTTGCCCGGCCCCAAGGTCACGATCGAGATCGCCCACGCACGCGGTGTTCCGCCCTGGGTCGACTGCATCTCGCCCGCAAGGCACAGCGCCTTCGACACGCCGGTCGAGATGATGCATTTCATCGAGAAGCTGCGCAGCCTCTCGGGTGGCAAGCCCACCGGCTTCAAGCTGTGCATCGGCCACCCCTGGGAGTGGTTTGCACTCGCCAAGGCCATGCTCGAGACCGGCATCACACCCGACTTCATCGTGGTCGACGGCGCCGAGGGCGGCACCGGCGCCGCGCCGCTGGAGTTCACCGACCACGTGGGCGCGCCTTTGCAAGAGGGCCTGCTGCTGGTGCACAACACGCTCGTGGGACTCAACCTTCGCGACAAGGTCCGCATCGGCTGCGCTGGCAAAGTGATCAGCGCTTTCGACATCGCCCGCATGATGGCCCTCGGCGCCGACTGGTGCAATTCAGCTCGCGGCTTCATGTTTGCGCTTGGCTGCATCCAGGCCCAGGCGTGCCACACCGGCATGTGCCCCACCGGTGTCAGCACCCAAGACCCGCAGCGCGAGCGCGCACTGGTGGTGCCCACCAAAGCCAACCGGGTGCACCTGTATCACGAGAACACGCTCAAGGCCTTGAAGGAACTGGTGCAGGCCGCCGGCCTCACGCACCCCGGCGCGATCACCGCCTCGCACATCGTGCGCCGCTGCAACGACCACCAGGTCAAGCTGCTGGAGAACCTGTTGTCCTTCGTGCGGCCTGGCGAGCTGCTCAGCGGCGAGATGCCGCACAACGTGTTCAAGCTGTACTGGCCGATGGCCAGCGCGCACAGCTTTGCAGCCACCCCCTGAGCACCCCCTGAGACGAGGGGATGAACCCGGGTTTACGGGGATGCACCATGAGGGCAGCTGACACAACAATGTGTTCACACTCGGTTCGCACCTCTGCCCCCCCCTTCCCCTTCATGCCGTCCATCGTCCTGCTGCAGCGCGACCACGAAGCCAGCCCCCGGCTGCAAGCGCTGATCGATGCTTCCGAAAATTTCTGGGTGTGCGACGTGGTTCACACGGTTGAACAGGCGCGCAAGCTGCTTCGCGTAGGGGCACCCGACATCCTCGTCACCGACATGCGTGTGCAAGACGGTGAGGTGCAGCCTCTGCTGAGCGAGCTGCGACAAGGCGCCCGCTCACCCGGGCCGCACGTGCTCGTCACCATGCTCGCGCACGACGACAACCTGCTGCTGGAGGCGCTGCGCGCCGGCGCCGACGGTTACTGGGTTCACACCAAGGAGCCGCAGGCGCTGATCAGTGCACTCGCACAGCTGTGGCGTGGCGAGTCGCCGATCTCACCGACCATCGCGCGCCAGGTCTTGTCGCACTTCCGCACGCCGGCGCAGCCCGAGTTCGACAGCATGACGGAGTCACTCAACCCGCTGGTGCTCACTGGCACCGAGCAAGCCATCTTGCAGTGGGCCGCTCAGGGTTACCTGATCGACGAGATTGCACAGCAGTGGCAGTCGAGCGTTCACACCGTGGCCTGCGGCATTCGCCGCGTGTACCACAAGCTGCAGTTCGATCGGGCCGCCAGCGGGCTAAGCCTTCAAGCGGCTTAAACGGCCGGGGGCACCGTATCCATGAAGCTCTGGCGTTGAGCCAACTTTGTGTCGAGCTTTTCAAGGTTGGGGTACTGCGCACGCCAGTCGATGTGGGCGAAGCGGAAGTCCAGGTAACCCAGCGCACAGCCGGTCGCGATGTCGGCCAGCGAGAAGTGAATGCCCGAGCAGAAGGGCTTGTCACCCAGGCCCTGGCTCATGGCGGCCAGCGAGGCATGCACCTTGTCCATCTGGCGGCTGACCCAGGCGGCGCTGCGTTGTACTTCGCTGCGGCCGGCCCAGGTCTGCTCCAGGCGGGCCAGGATGAGGGCGTCGAGCACGCCATCGGCCAATGCTTCCCAGGTACGCACCTCAGTTCGCTCACGACCGCGCTCGGGGATCAGGCGGCCCACCGGGGAGAGGGTGTCGACATATTCGACGATCACACGCGAGTCGAACACCGCTTCGCCGCCTTCCATCACCAGGCAAGGCACCTTGCCGAGCGGGTTGGACTTGACGATGGTGTCGCGATTCCAGACGTCTTCGAGTTCCAGTTGGTAGTCGAGCCGTTTTTCGGCCATCACGATGCGCACTTTGCGAACGTAGGGGCTGGTGAGCGCGCCGATGAGTTTCATATGGTTGGTCTTCCCTGTTTGAAATCATTCTAGCGAAGGGCCACCCCTGAAACGGCTATCTGCGCAGCGACCAATCCACCTCAGATGAGCGTCCCGGCAGCGTCAACGTGGCCGTGCTCGCAGGCATGCGCGAGATCACCGCGCCCCGCCGCACCACCGCCAGCCGTGTGGCGCGCAAACGGATCGCCTCGACCGGCGAGCTCGCCTGCAGCAGCACGAAGTCGGCGTGACAGCCCACGCCGAGACCATACCCTTCGAGCCCGAGCACCTTGGCGGGGTTGACGGTGACGGCATCGAAGCACGCGCGCATCTGCGCCTGCGATGTCATCTGCCCCACATGCAAGCCCATGTGAGCCACCTCCAGCATGTCGCCACTGCCGAGCGAGTACCACGGGTCCATCACGCTGTCGTGACCGAACGCGACCGTCACACCGGCGGCCATCAGCTCGGGCACGCGTGTCATGCCGCGGCGCTTGGGGTAGGTGTCGTGGCGACCTTGCAGCACGATGTTCGCCAGCGGGTTGGGAATGGCGTGCACCTGCGCCTCGGCGATCAGCGGGATCAGCTTGCTCACGTAGTAGTTGTCCATCGAGTGCATCGACGTGAGGTGCGAACCCGCCACACGCCCATGCAGATTCAGGCGCTGGGTGTGGAACGCGAGCGTCTCGATGTGGCGGCTCATCGGGTCGTCGGTTTCATCGCAATGCATGTCGACCCGCAAACCGCGCTCGGCCGCCACCTCGCACAACAGGCGCACGCTCTCGGCGCCATCGGCCATGGTGCGCTCGAAGTGCGGGATGCCGCCGACCACGTCAACGCCGCGGTCGAGCGCACGCTTCAGGTTGACCAGCGCATTCGGTGCACGCAGCACACCGTCTTGCGGAAAGGCCACCAGCTGCATGTCGAGGTAAGGCTTGACCTGTGCCTTCACGTGCAGCAGCGCATCGACGGCGAGCAGTCTGTCGTCGCACACATCCACATGCGTGCGGATGGCGAGCAGCCCCTTGGCCACCGCCCAGTCGCAGTACTGCAGCGCTCGCTCGACCAGCGCCTCCTGGGTGAGCAGTGGTTTGAGCTCGCCCCACAGCGCAATGCCTTCGAGCAGCGTGCCGCTCTGGTTGACCCGCGGCAGGCCGTGGCTGAGCGTGGCGTCCATGTGGAAATGCGCATCGACAAACGGCGGGCTCAGCAGGTGCCCCTCGGCGGCGAGCACCGGTGTGCCTTCGGGGGCGCTCAAGTGCGGGCCGACCGCCACGATGCGCCCGCCCTGGGCCAACACGTCAACGCCCGTCGAGCCATCGGGGAGCGTTGCGTTGCGAACAAGCAGGTTCATGGGTCAGGCTCCTGGTGTGCACCGATTCTGGCGTAGGCTTGTGACCCCGTTGCAAGAGACGTTCCCATGATCAGCAAACGACATCTTCTGGGCGCCATCGCCGCAAGCCCCTTTGTCACCCCGATGGCCTGGGCACAGCCCGCGTGGCCCAGCAAACCGCTGCGCATCGTGGTGGGCTTTCCTGCGGGCTCCACGCCCGACCTGATGGCGCGCGCGCTCGCCGATGGCCTGGCGCGTGTGCTGGGCCAGCCGGTGGTGGTCGACAACAAGCCCGGCGCCTCGGGCAACATCGCCGCCGACCAGTTGGCCCGCGCCACCGATGAGCACACGCTGGGTGTGTTGATCAACGGCAACCTGACGGTGGCCAAGCTGCTCAACCCGGCCACACCCTTCGACCCGACACGCGATTTCGCGCCGATCTCGCTGCTCGGCACCGCGCCACTCGTGCTCACCGCCGCCGGCGGCGCCACGGGCACCACGCCGGCCGAGCTGCTGCAATGGGCGCGCGGCCTGGGCGACAAGGGCAACTACGGCACACCGGGCAACGGCACGGTGGGTCACCTGGGCATGGAGCTGCTCAAGAGCAAGACCGGCATTGAAGCGGCGCACGTGCCCTTCCCGGGCAACCCGCAGGTGGCGAATGCACTGCTGGGTGGGCAGATCCAGCTGTCGCTGCTGCCACCGGGCATCGCGATGCCGCAGGTCAAGGCTGGCAAGCTCAAAGCCATCGGCATCACCTCACCCGCGCGCAGCAGCCTGGTGCCTGACGTGCCTACCCTGCGCGAAGCCGGTGTCAATGGCACCGACCTCGAAATCTGGACCGCCCTGGTCGGCCCGGCCTCCTTGCCCAAGCCGGCGATCGCGCGCATGGCCGCCGCCATCGCCGAAGTGATGCAGCAACCCGAAACCCAGGCACGTGTGCTCGCCGCCGGTTGGCAGGCCGTGGGCAGCAGCCCCGAGGTGCTGGCCCAGCGCATGAAGGCCGACACCGCGATGCTGTCAGACATCATCACCACACGCGGCATCAAGGCCGACAGCTGAGCTCAGCGGCCGTACTGCTTGGGCAGATAGACACTGAAGGTCGTGCCTTGGTCGCCGGAGTCGACCTCGACACTGGCGTGCAGCAGCTCCGCCAGCCGCTTGACGATGGACAGCCCGATGCCCTCACCCGGCTCCTGGCTGGCCGAAGACGACGCGCTGGCTTGCGACAGCGCCGCGGGCACGCGGTCTGCGGCGGCGTCTCCCGCGTGCCCATGGGCCACTGCGTCGGCCTCTGACTGGCGCGTGAGGTCGGTTCCCTCACTCAGCGCCGTGACCATCGGCGAGCCCGGGCCCGAGTCGAAGCCGGGCCCGCTGTCCTGCACCGAAAGCACCCAGCGCTTGCCGTCGTCTCGCGCATCACTGTCGCCGAAGCGAACCTGGATGCCGCCCTGGCGGGTGTACTTCAGCGCATTGAGCACGAGGTTCTGCGCGATGCGTCGGATCTTGATGGCGTCACCTTCCACCACATAGACCGCGGGGCCTTCGCAGCGCAGAAAGAGCCCGTGCGCCTGAGCCCGATCGCGCAGATCAACCGCGAGTTCGCCCATCAACGCGGCCACGTCGATCACAGCCGATTGAAGCTGCTCCTTGCCGGCTTGCAGGCGGGCGAGATCGGTCACCTCGTCCAGCAGGTCGTGCACGGCCTCCCGCCACCGGTGGGCGCGCTGCTGTTCGAGGCCTTCAACCTGCCTCAAAGCCTGCTCCAGGTCTTTGACATGGCCCGCAGCTTCCAGCTGTTGCAGCCGGAAGTACTCGGCAATGCTGGCGCTGAACTCGTGCGCACTCAGTTCGGCCCACATCCAGCGCGCCGTCGCCATCACTTCATGCGGCTGGTCGGGGTGCGCCTGCGCGTAGCCCTCGAGCTCGACCACCACACACTCGTTGAGACGGCCCAGCTCCTGCGACAGCTCCCGCAAGTCATAGCCCTGCTGCCAGCGGTGCAGCCCGTGCGCTGCGGCGTGGTCATCGGCCTCGTCTGCGGCAGCGGTGGCCAGGCTTTCAAGCGCCGGGTTGAGCCGCCGCTCGAAAGCCTGCAGCAACGCCGGAATGTGGTCGTTGAGCTGGGCGCGCGGCAGGGAATCGGCGGTCGACAGCGAGGGGTCTTTCATGACCGCCCGCCGCCAGGCATAAAGAATCGCTTCGCGGCGATCGATCATGTGCGCTGCGAGGGCCGCCAACTCCGCCTCGATGGGTGGCATGGAAGGTTTCACGGCAGTTCCCAGAGCGACATACCCGGTCATGGTAGTACCCACCGGCACCATGCGGCTCACAGGGTCGGCACGCGGCGCAACGCCCGGGCATGACCTCCCAGGTCATGGACGCCAAGCAGCGCGGGCACGACCATCTCCTTGACACAACCAAGGAGAAACACATGGACAGCATCAACCTCGTTCCCCTCGCCGTCGGCCACATGATCGGCCTGGGCGCCATCGGCTCGTGCCTCGGCGTGGGCGTGATGGCGAGCAAGTACCTCGAAGCCTCGGCCCGGCAGCCCGAGCTGATGGAGCCGCTGCAAGGCAAGGTGTTCCTGCTGGTGGGTGTGCTCGATGGCGCGTTCATCATCGCAACCGGAATCGGCCTGTGGTTTGCCACCGCCAACCCGTTCAAAAGCTAAGCGCTGACAGAACCCCCATCGGTCGACAGCGCCTGGGTGCAGCGGTAGGGCATCTCGAAGCCGCGCGAGGCGTCTTCCACCGCCCAGGCGCGGATCATCGGCGAGCCCGAGCGCACACCGCCGAAGATGGTGGCAAAGGCCACGTCGGCGGCGTCTCGCCCGGTGCCAAAGCGCACGAAGGCCATCGGGATGGCGGTGCCTGACGGGTCGAAGATGTACCAGCGGTCACCGAGGTAGACCTCCACATAGGCGTGGAAGTCGGGCGGCCCGAGCACCGGGTCGGCGCCGTAGTCGGTGCCAGTGGCAAAACGCGCCGGGATGTTGACGGCCCGGCACAGCGCAATCATCAAATGCGCAAAGTCGCGGCACACGCCCACCTGCTCGATCAGGGTGTCGACCGCCGAGGTGTTGGAGTTGCTGGTATTGGACGTGAAGCTCACGTGCCGCTGCACCCACTGCTGGATCGCCTGCACCCGGCTGTGGCCCTGCCACAGCTGGCCAAACTCGTTGATCGCCATCTTGACCAGCCGGTCTGACTGGCAATAACGGCTCGGGTAGATGTAGCCGATCACCTCGGGCGGCAGGTTGCGTACCGGCACCTCGGGCAAGCTCATCGGGTCGGCGCGGTGGTGCTCCATGTCGACCGTGGCCATGTACGACAGCTTCAGCTCGCCGGGCAGGCCGTGCAGGCGCATGTAGCGGTTGCCGGTGAAAGGGTCGGTGTGCACCTGCGGCGTGATCGGCTGGCTCAGCACCAGGCTTTCTGACGAGATCTTCTGCCGCGGTGTGTGCGCGGCGTGGATGTTGAAGACGAAATCGGCACCGTTCTGGTCGATTTCATAGGTCAGCTCAACGTGCAACTCGATGCGGATCATGTTCGGGCTCCTTTGCGACGCGGCAAAGCGCTCTGGGTTGCAGGTGTGCGCCAGTATGCTCGCCGATGACCTGCCGCGCGCGTGTCGTGTCGTGTACACAGCAAGAGTCGCGCCGTCGAAAGGTGGTATAGATCGAGGCAATGATCGAACCCCTCCTGCTCACCGCCGCGCAAATCTCCACTTTCAACGGAACGCAGCTGCTCACGCGAGCGAGCAGCTTCTTCTTTGCGCGTGACAAACGCCTGTTCCTGGTGACCAGCCGCCACGTGCTGATCGACAAACCGAGCAAGCACTTTCCCAACCGCATCGAGATCGAGCTGCACACCGAGGCGGCCAACCTCACACGCTCGACCGGCTTGTCAGTGCTGCTCTACCGCGAGGGCAAGAGCATCTGGCGACAAGGCCGTGACCCATCGGGCGAGATCGACGTGGCGGTGATCGAGCTCGACCGCGACGCCATGCCCGAGGGCGTGGAGCTGCGCGCCTTCACGCCCGACCACCTGGTGGACTCGTTCGACGAGGTCGAGGTCGGCTCGCCCTTGCTGATCGTCGGCTTCCCGCTTGGCTTTCACGACACCCTGCACCACCTGCCGGTGGTGCGCCAGGCAGTGATCGCGTCGTCGTTCGGGCTGCGCTTTCAGGGGCAGGGGTTTTTTCTCACCGATGCCCGCACCCACCGTGGCACCAGCGGCGCGCCGGTGGTGATGCGTGCACAGGCCAACGGGGCCGAGACCGATGAGCTGCACTGGAACCTGCTGGGCGTGCACTCGTCGCGCATGGACATGCGAACGCGTGACCGCCGCGAAGACGAGTCACTCGGCCTCAATTGCGCCTGGTACGCCGACATCCTGATGACGCTCACCGAGCCGGTGGCCGGCGCGGTCACACCGGAGGCTTGAGCGGGTTAAGCAGCAGCGGCCTGACCGCGCGCGCCCCATCACCCGAACAGGATCACGCCGCGCGCGTTGCGCCCCTTCGCCAAGTCGTCGAAGGCCTGCGGCGCTTGGTCGACGGTGTAGGTGCGGGTGATCAGCTCGTCGAGCTTGAGTTGGCCCGAGCGGTACATCTTGATCAGGCGCGGGAAGTCTTCACGCGGCCGGGCCGAGCCGAAGTAGCTGCCTTTCAAGGTGCGCTCCATGGCCGTCAGCAACAAGGGCCGCACGCTCGCCGTGTCGGCAAATGCCGCCACACCCACCGCCACCGCCGTGCCGCCCTTGGCCAACACATTGACCGCCTGCGCCACCACCGCACCGGCGCCCACACATTCAAACGCGTAGTCGGCACCGCCGCCCGTGAGCTTCATCACGGCCTTGACCACGTCTTCCACGCTCTTGGCGTTGAGCGTGTGGGTGGCACCGAAGTCGGTGGCCATCTGCAGCTTGAGGTCGGAGGTGTCGACCGCGACGATCATCACTGCGCCCGCGATTCGGCAGCCCTGCAGGGCCGACAAGCCCACGCCGCCACAACCGAACACCACGCAGATCGAGCCCGGCTGTACCTGCGCGGTGTTGATGGCCGCGCCCACGCCGGTCATCACGCCGCAGCTCACCAGGCAGGCCTTGTCGAGCGGCATGTTCTTGTCGATCTTGACCACGCTGTCGGTGTGCAGCGTGGCGTACTCGGCCATCACGCCGCACGAGGCAAACACACCCAGGCCCGCGCCCGTGGCATCGGTGAAGCGCGGCACCGCGCCGGGCGCGTAGAGCGCGGC
>JACMKJ010000340.1 GCA_014380155.1 Rhizobacter sp.
ACCCGCAGCAGCAGCCACAGCGGCTGCGTCCACACCTGCAGCTGGCTGATGGCAGTGACGCCATGCGTGACGAGAGGAATCACCACCAGCGCACACACCAGCTAACCCCAGGCCGGCGGGATGTCGAAGGCCAGCTCCAGCGCATAGGCCATCACCGCCGCTTCGAGCGCAAAGAAAATGAAGGTGAAGCTCGCGTAGATGAGCGAGGTGATGGTCGAGCCGATGTAGCCGAAGCCGGCGCCGCGGGTGAGCAGGTCCATGTCCAGGCCATGGCGGGCGGCATAGATGCTGATCGGCAGGCCGGCCAGGAAGATGATCAACCCGGTGGCGAGGATGGCCCAGAAGGCGTTCAAGAAGCCGTACTGCACCAGCAGCGTGGCGCCCACCGCTTCGAGAATCAGGAAGGAGGCCGCGCCGAAAGCGGTGTTGGCCACACGCATCTCCGACCACTTGCGAAAGCTGTGCGGCGTGAAGCGCAGCGCGTAGTCTTCCATCGTCTCGCGGGCGACCCAACTGTTGTAGTCGCGGCGCACCTTGACCACCCGTTGCACCGCCGCCTCCGATTGCACCGCCTCGGTGCGCTCGGCGGGCGCCATCGCCGGGCCGAGGCGTGGGTTGTCGGTAGTCGACGAGGTGGCAAGCTTCATGCGTTGCCTAGGCGCAAGCACCATGCCACGGCGGGCTGCTGCGCCCTAACATGTGGCATACCTCCTGCTTTTTGCACCACCATGGAACTCACTCCCCGCGAAAAAGACAAGCTGCTGATCTTCACGGCCTCGCTGCTGGCCGAGCGCCGCAAAGCCCGTGGGCTCAAGCTCAACTACCCCGAGGCCGTGGCCCTGATCAGCGCCGCGATCATGGAAGGAGCTCGCGACGGCAAGACCGTGGCGGCCCTGATGAGCGAAGGCAAAACGGTGCTCACGCGGGCCGATGTGATGGACGGCATTGCCGAGCTGATCCCCGAGATCCAGGTCGAAGCGACCTTCCCCGATGGCACCAAGTTGGTGACGGTGCACCAACCTATTGCATGAATTCCCTTGGAGAACTTTTGATGATCCGCAACACGCTTCGCGCCGCCTGCATCGCGGCCCTGCCCTTGAAGGCTCTGGCCCACGACGGGCACGGCGCCACCGCCATGCACTGGCACGCCACCGACACCTGGGGCTTCATCGTCACCATCGCCCTGGTCGGCGCGGCCCTCTGGTTCGCCCGGAGGAAGTGAGATGACCCCGGGAGAACTGTTCACCGACGGCCCCGACATCGCCATCAACACCGGCCGCCGCGCCATCACCCTGGTGATCGAAAACAGCGGCGATCGGCCGATCCAGGTCGGCTCGCACTACCACTTCGCGGAGACCAACGCGGCGCTCAAGTTCGACCGCGTTGCTGCGCACGGCATGCGCCTGAACATTGCCTCGGGCACTGCAGTGCGCTTCGAGCCCGGGCAGCAGCGCACGGTGGAGCTGGTCGACTTTGCGGGGGATCGCCAGGTGTATGGGTTTCGCGGGCTGGTGCAAGGCGCTCTCTGATTTCACAGGTTCGGCTGAAAGAAAAACTCCATGGCAACCATCAACCGACGCGCCTATGCCGAGATGTTCGGCCCCACCACCGGTGACCGTGTGCGCTTGGCCGACACCGGCCTGATTGTCGAGGTCGAAAAAGACTTCACGCTCGCCGCTGGCACCTACGGCGAAGAAGTGAAGTTCGGCGGTGGCAAGACCATCCGCGACGGCATGGGCCAAAGCCAGCGGTTGGCGAAAGACGTGGCCGACACCGTCATCACCAACGCGCTGATCATCGACCACTGGGGCATCGTAAAAGCCGACATCGGGCTCAAGGCGGGCCGCATCAGCGCCATCGGCAAGGCGGGCAACCCCGACGTGCAACCGGGGGTCGACATCGTCATCGGCCCGGGCACCGAGATCATTGCTGGCGAAGGCAACATCGTCACCGCCGGCGGCATCGACAGCCACATCCATTTCATCTGCCCGCAGCAGATCGAAGAGGCGCTGATGAGCGGCGTGACCACCATGCTCGGTGGCGGCACCGGCCCGGCCACCGGCACCTTTGCCACCACCTGCACACCGGGGCCGTGGCACATCCACCAGATGCTGAAGGCGGCCGAATCGTTTCCGATGAACCTGGGCTTCCAGGGCAAGGGCAACGCCAGCTTGCCGGGCGCGCTCGAAGAACAGATCGAAGCCGGCGCCTATGGCCTGAAGCTGCACGAAGACTGGGGCACCACACCCGCCGCCATCGACAACTGCCTGTCGGTGGCGGACCGGATGGACGTGCAGGTGGCGATCCATTCCGACACGCTCAACGAAGGCGGCTTCCTGGAGCACACGCTGGCCGCGTTCAAGGATCGCACCATCCATACCTTCCATACCGAAGGCGCCGGCGGCGGCCACGCGCCCGACATCATCGCAGCGGTGGGCCAAAGCAACGTGCTGCCGTCTTCCACCAACCCGACCCGGCCTTACACGGTCAATACGCTGGACGAACATCTGGACATGCTGATGGTCTGCCATCACCTCGACCCGGCGATTGCGGAGGACATCGCCTTTGCCGAATCGCGCATCCGGCGCGAAACGATTGCGGCCGAAGACATCCTGCACGACTTGGGGGCGATCAGCATGATGTCGTCCGATTCGCAGGCCATGGGCCGCATCGGCGAAGTCATCATCCGCACGTGGCAGACGGCGCATAAGATGAAGTCGCAATTCGGCCACCTCTCCGGGAAATCCCA
>JACMKJ010000341.1 GCA_014380155.1 Rhizobacter sp.
GGATAACTTCATCCCTGCGGCCATGCTGCCGCAGTCGCCGGGTGTCGACCCCAAGACCTGCATCCCCGAGCGGGAGACGAGCGTCAAGGAATACGGCAACGTCGGCAGCAACCTGAACCCTGATCCGTCGGGTGGCCACTGGACCTCACCGCCTTTGAGCGACCGCGCGTGGTACCCCCTCTACGAGAAGATGGTCGAGCACGACATCCCCGCGATGATCCACGTGAGCACCAGCTGCAACGCGTGTTTTCACACCACCGGCGCGCACTACCTGAATGCCGACACAACCGCCTTCATGCAGTGCCTGACCAGCGACCTGTTCAAGGATTTCCCCACGCTCAAGTTCCTGATTCCCCACGGTGGCGGCGCGGTTCCGTATCACTGGGGGCGCTTCCGTGGCCTGGCGCAAGAGCTGAAAAAGCCGCTGCTCAAAGACCACCTACTGAACAACATCTTCTTCGACACCTGCGTGTACCACCAGCCGGGCATCGACTTGCTGACCAAGGTGATCCCGGTCGAGAACATCTTGTTCGCCAGCGAAATGATCGGCGCCGTGCGTGGCATCGACCCCGAGACCGGGAACTACTACGACGACACCAAGCGCTACATCGAGGCCTCGACGATCCTGAGCGCCGACGACAAGCACAAGGTCTACGAAGCGAATGCGCGCCGTGTCTTCCCACGCCTCGACGCAGCGCTCAAACAGAAAGGGCAGTGAGATGTACGAACTCGGGGTTTGTTACCGCAACATCCAGCGCGCCGATGCCGCCGTGGCCGACAAGATGGCCGCGCTCGGCAGCGCGACGGTGCATGAAGCGATGGGCCGTGTCGGCCTGTTAAAGCCCTACATGCGGCCGATCTACCCGGGCGCGCAGGTCTCTGGCACCGCCGTCACCGTGCTGCTGCAGCCAGGCGACAACTGGATGATGCATGTGGCCGCCGAGCAGATCCAACCCGGTGACATCGTGGTGGCCGCCGTCACCGCCGAGTGCACCGATGGCTACTTCGGCGACCTGCTCGCCACCAGCTTCATGGCGCGCGGCGCGCGTGCGCTGATCATCGACGCCGGTGTGCGCGACGTGAAGACGCTGCAGGAGATGGGCTTCCCGGTGTGGAGCCGCGCCATCAGCAGCAAGGGCACGATCAAGGCGACGCTCGGCTCGGTCAACATCCCGGTGGTGTGCGCCGGCATGCTGGTGACGCCGGGCGACGTGATCGTGGCCGACGACGACGGTGTGGTGTGCGTGCCGCGCGCCATGGCTGCCAAGACGCTGGAGGCAGCGGCGGCGCGTGAATCGTTCGAAGGCGAAAAGCGCGCGAAGTTGGCTTCGGGCATCTTGGGCCTCGACATGTACAAGATGCGCGAGCCGCTGCAGAAGGCGGGGTTGAAATACATCGACTGACACCATCCGCTCGGGCTGAGCGGACTGCACTCAAGGAGACGTGATGAACACCGACCCCACCCAATGGCACATCGGCCTCGTCGGCTACGGCGAGGTCGGTCGCATCCTGGCCGAAGATTTACGCGCGCAGGGCGTGAAGGTCAGCGCGCATGACTTGAAGCTCGCCAGCGTTGCTGGCTCGCCGCTGCGACAACACGCGGCCGTGCACGGCGTGACGCTGTTCGAGTCGCATGCCGATTTGGCGGAACAAGCCGACTTCATCATCAGCGCCGTCACCGCCAGCCAGGCTGTGCCGGTGGCCCAGGCGTGCGCGCTGGCCATCCGCCCGAGCGCCTACTTCCTCGACTTCAACTCCGCCTCGCCCGGCGCCAAGATCCGCGCAGCCGACATCGTCAAGCGCAATGGCGGGCGCTATGTCGAAGGCGCGGTGATGACGTCGATCCCGCCCTACCGCATCAAGGTGCCGTTGCTGCTGGGCGGGCCCGACGCGGCGGCGCTGATGCCGCTCATCAACGTGCTGGGTTTCGACAGCAAGGTCGCGAGCCTCAGGCTCGGCGTGGCCTCGGCCACCAAGATGTGCCGCAGCGTGATGATCAAGGGGCTCGAAGCGATGGTGATCGAGAGCTTCACCACCGCACGCGCTTATGGAGTGGAAGACGCGGTACTCGCGTCACTGAAAGAAACCTTCCCCGGCATCGACTGGGAAAAACAAGGCGCCTACTTTTTCCAGCGGGTCATCGAGCACGGCCGCCGCCGCGGCGAAGAGCTGCGCGAGGTGGCCGAGACCGTGCGTGAAGCCGGCATGGAGCCTTGGTCGGCCAGCGGCAGCGCCGATCGGCAAGCCTGGGTGGCCGACCTCGCCGACGCAGGGCTCTTTGGCCCGAAGGGCACGCCTGCGTTCGCCCGCAGCGGCGACTGGCGCACCGAAGCCGACCGCATCCTCGCGCAGTTCAAGCCCATCGACTGAGATCACAAGCACATGGAATTCCAGAAAACTCCGGGCTGGCTCGACTGGTACGCCGGCCCCAGCAAACCGCGCTTCACCCTGCCACCGGGCAGCGTCGACGCCCACTGCCACGTGTTCGGCCCCGGCGTGGAGTTCCCCTACGCGCCCGAGCGCAAGTACACGCCGTGCGATGCATCAAAACATCAGCTCTATGCGCTGCGCGACCACCTGGGCTTCGAGCGCAACGTGGTGGTGCAAGCCACTTGCCATGGTGTCGACAACCGCGCGATGGTCGATGCGCTGCGCCACTCCAACGGCATGGCGCGCGGTGTCGCCACGGTCAAGCGCACGGTCACCGACCATGAATTGCACGGCATGCACCACGCCGGCGTGCGCGGCGTGCGTTTCAACTTCGTCAAGCGACTGGTCGACTTCACGCCCAAGGACGAGTTGATGGAGATCGCCTCGCGCATCGCCCCGCTGGGCTGGCACGTGGTGATCTATTTCGAAGCGGTCGACCTGCCCGAGCTGTGGGACTTCTTCACCGCCCTGCCGACCACCATCGTGGTCGACCACATGGGCCGGCCCGATGTGACGAAGCCCGTCGACGGCCCCGAGTTCGAGCTGTTTGTGAAGTTCATGCGCGACTACCCCAACGTGTGGAGCAAGGTCAGCTGCCCGGAGCGCCTTTCGGTAGCAGGCCCACCTGCGCTGAATGGCGAACAGAACGCCTACCGCGACGTGATCCCCTTCGCGCGCCGCATCGTCGAGACCTTTCCTGACCGTGTTCTGTGGGGCACCGACTGGCCGCACCCCAATCTGAAGAACCACATGCCAGATGACGGCCTGCTGGTCGATTTCATTCCGCACATCGCCACCACGGCCGAGTTGCAACGCAAGCTGCTGGTCGACAACCCGATGCGGCTTTACTGGGCCTGATATGGAGATTGCCATGCGCTCGACACTTGTACTTGCCAGCGCGCTGGCCTTGGCCGCCTGCAGCAGCACTGCCCCGCTGCAAGGCAGCGACCCGGCTGCCGCCTGCGCGGCGCTGACGGCGCCGATGCCGGCCAGCAACATCGGCCTGCCCACCAC
>JACMKJ010000342.1 GCA_014380155.1 Rhizobacter sp.
CCGGGGTGTCGAGGAAGGTGATCATGCCGCGCGGCGTGTCGACGTGATAAGCGCCGATGTGCTGCGTGATGCCGCCCGCTTCACCGGCGGCCACACGAGCGCGGCGAATGTAGTCGAGCAGCGAGGTCTTGCCATGGTCGACGTGACCCATGACAGTGACCACCGGCGCGCGCGGCAGCAGCTCGTGATGTGCTTCGGCGGCGGTGTCTTCTTCCAGGAAGGCATCGGGGTCGTCGAGCTTGGCAGGAAACGCTTTGTGGCCCATTTCCTCGACCAAGATCATCGCGGTCTCTTGGTCGAGCTGCTGGTTGATGGTGACCATCTGGCCAAGCTTCATCAGCTGTTTGATGACCTCTGAGGCCTTGACCGACATCTTGTGCGCCAGATCGGCCACGCTGATGGTTTCGGGCACGTGCACTTCTTGCACTTGCTGCTCGACCGGCGCGACGAAGGTCGACTGGTTGCTGTCACCACGGTCGCCACGGCGGCCACCACGCGGAGCACGCCAACCCGGCCGCGCACTGGCGCCACCCGGAGCGTCGGTGCGGCCCTTGACGGCTCGCTTCTTGGCGGCGTCGTCAGCCCAGCTGGACGACAGCTTCTCGGACTTGATCGATTTCTTGTCGCCCGGCTTGGCCACTGCGCCCGGCGCAGCAGGTGCGCCAGGGGCGGCGGCCGGCTTGTGAATGGTGCCCTTGATGCCTTCGGCGGCCGGCTTCGGCGCTTCTTCCGGCTTCTTGACCTGCGGCACGCGCTTGGGCGCGTTCATCATCGCGCGAATCGCCTGGGCTTCGTCTTCGGCGGCCTTGCGGCGCTTGGCCAGGTCGGCGGCACGTTGCTTTTCTTCGTCGACCACATCGGCTGCCTTGATCACACGCAAGGCAGGCTTGGCTGGCTCGACGGGTACAGGTGCCGGAGCCGGTGCTGCGACGGGCGCAGGCGCCAGTGCGGCAGCAGCTTTGGCGCCCGAGGCGGCTTCAGCTGCAGCGGCTGCAGCGGCGTCGGCCAAGGCCTTCGCGGCGGCTTCAGCGGCTTCACGTTGGCGTGCTTCAGCAGCTTCGCGGTCGCGCTTTTCCTGCTCTTCACGCAGGCGGCGCTTTTCGGCCAGCTCTTCTTCTTGCAGACGCAGCTGCTCGGCCTGCGCTTGTGCCTCGGCCTGGCGGCGCTGCAATTCGGCTTCGTCGATCACCGGTTCGATGGGCTCGTCGGGTGCGGATTCATCGCGCTTGACGAAGGTGCGCTTCTTGCGCACTTCCACCTGGATGGTGCGTGCCTTGCCGCTGGAGTCGGCCTGCTTGATCTCGCTGGTCGATTTGCGGGTGAGCGTGATCTTCTTGCGCTCGGCGCCGGCAGCAGTGCCATGCGCTGTGCGCAAAAAGTCAAGCAGCCGCTCCTTGTCGGACTCGGTCAGCGCGTCATCGGTCGACTTCTTGGCGACGCCGGCCGACTGGAGCTGCTCGAGCAGCGCCGCGGCTGAGCGGTTGAGCTCGGCGGCTAACTGGGCGACGGTGGTCACAGCCATTGTGGATATCCTTGCTTGGTACTTGCGGTGCTGCTGCGGTGCTGAATCAATGTGGGCTTCAGGTGAGAAATGCTCAGGCGCGGGTTCAGGTGGTGAACCAGTGTTCACGCGCCTTCATGATCAAGGCCTTGGCTTCGTCATCGGCCACGCCCGTGATTTCGGTCAACTCGTCGACTGCCAGGTCGGCCAGGTCGTCACGCGTGTTGACGCCGCCTTCGGCCAGCTTGGCAATCAGTGACGGAGTCAGGCCATCAAGGTCACGAAGGTTCTGCGAGACGTCGTCGACTTTTTCTTCACGCACGATTTCCATGGTGAGCAGCGCGTCTTTGGCGCGGGTGCGCAGCTCGTTGACGGTGTCTTCGTCGAAGCCTTCGATCTCCAGCATTTCCTGCATGGGCACGTAGGCCACTTCTTCCAGGCTGCTGAAACCCTCGGCGATCAGGATGTCAGCCACTTCGGCGTCGACGTCGAGCTTGTCGACGAACAGCTTGCGAACGCTGTCCGACTCTTCACTCTGTTTGGCCTGCGACTCTTCGGCCGTCATGATGTTGATGCGCCAGCCGGTCATCTCGGACGCGAGACGAACATTCTGGCCGCCACGGCCGATGGCGATGGCGAGGTTTTCCTCGTCGACCACCACGTCCATGGCATGACGCTCTTCGTCGACCACGATCGACTGCACGTTGGCCGGGGCCAGCGCACCGATCACAAACTGCGCCGGGTCTTCGGACCACAACACGATGTCGACACGCTCTCCGGCCAGCTCATTGGTGACGGCATTGACGCGCGAACCACGCACACCGACGCAGGTGCCGATGGGGTCGACGCGCTTGTCGTGCGAGACAACGGCGATCTTGGCGCGCGAACCCGGGTCACGGGCGCAAGACTTGATCTCGAGCAGCCCTTGTTCGATTTCAGGCACTTCTTGTGCAAACAACTCGATCATGAAACCCGGGGCGCTGCGCGACAGCACGATCTGCGGGCCGCGCAGCGTGGGGTCCACTTCGGCGATGTAGGCACGAACGCGGTCACCTGAGCGCAGGTTTTCCTTCGGGATCATCTCGCTGCGCTTGAGGCGGCCTTCAACACGGCCCGACTCGACGATCACGTCGCCCTTGTCAAGGCGCTTGACGGTGCCGACGAAAACCTTGTCGCCACGCGACAGGAAATCGGTCAACAGCTGCTCTCGCTCGGCGTCGCGGATCTTCTGCAGGATGACCTGCTTGGCAGCTTGCGCACCAATGCGGCCGATGGTCACCGACTCGACCGGTTCTTCGATGTAGTCGTCGACCTCGATGTCGGAGATCTGCTCTTGCGCTTCGAACAGCAGGATCTCGGAGTCGGGCAACTGCAGGCCGGCTTCATTCGGCACCACGTGCCAGCGGCGGAAGGTCTCGTACTCGCCGCTCTCGCGGTCGATGGTGACGCGGATGTCCACCTCACCGCCGTGCAGCTTCTTGCTGGCCGAGGCCAGGGCTGCCTCGACGGCATTGAACACGACTTCCCGATCCACGCTCTTTTCGCGCGAGATGGCGTCTACCAGCATCAGCAGTTCACGATTCATTGCTTGCGATCTCCGTCAACATCGTCAGCCGTCGCTTCGTCACCCTGGGGCGCTTCAACCGGCTGGAAACGCCGGCCTTTGAAGTCCACCACGGGCACCAAGCGGGCCTCCTTTACCTCTTCAAGCGAAAAATCCAGGGCCTCGTCGGCCTTGCCTTTGGTACCGCTCTTCAGCACCAGGCGCCAGCCCTCGGCCAAAGCCTCCAGCACGCCGCGGTAATGCTTGCGGCCCTGAAATGCCAGTTTCAAACTCAGATCAATCTCTTGCCCCGCAAAGCGCTGGTAGTCGGCCGCCTTTTTCAGCGGGCGATCCAGGCCGGGCGACGAGACTTCAAGCCGTTCGTAGGCACAGCCTTCGACTTCCAGAACGTGTTGCAGCTGCCGGGTGACCTTTTCGCAGTCTTCGACCACGATGTACTCACCCGTCGGGTCGTTGGCCACACGGTCGATGTAGACGCGCAGCAGCCCCTTGGGGCTGCGTTCGCAGTCCACCAGGTCGTAACCGAGACCGGTCACAGTACTTTCAACGACGATTTGCCAATTCATCCGCGGTCAATCAGATCCTGATCAGCTTGCTCAGGCCTGCTTGCTCCCCCGCCCAAAAAGCCCGGGCTGAGGCACCACCGCAAAGTCGATCAAGCAAAAAAAAAGGGCTGGAAGAATCCGCCCATGCAGTTTTCTTGCGAAAAGCGCATTGTAGCCGCAGCCCGAAGTAGTGCAAGCCCTGGCGTTGTCAAGCAAGCGGGGAGGCCGCGTACTGTGGGCTGCGTGCCAAAATCGCGGCTGACTTATCTACAGTGCGGAGACAGCATGGGATTCTTGGCCGGCAAACGCTTCTTGATCACCGGCGTGTTGAACAACCGCTCCATCGCCTACGGCATCGCCCGGGCTTGCCACCGCGAAGGCGCCGAGTTGGCGTTCAGCTACGTGGGAGAGCGCTTTCGCGAACGCATCACCGAGTTTGCGGCCGATTTCGGCTCCAAACTGGTCTTCGACTGCGACGTGAGCAACGACGAGCAGATCGACGCCACCTTCAAGCAGCTGGGCCAGGCCTGGCCGCAATTCGACGGCTTTGTGCACTCCATCGGCTTCGCCCCGCGCGAGGCGATTGCCGGCGATTTCCTCGACGGCATGACGCGCGAGAACTACCGCATTGCGCATGACATTTCGGCCTACAGCTTCCCGGCGATGGCCAAGGCGGCGTTGCCGCTGCTGCGCCCGGGCGCGGCGCTGCTGACACTGACCTACCTCGGCGCGGTGCGCTTTGTCCCCAACTACAACACCATGGGTCTGGCCAAGGCGTCATTGGAGTCGAGCGTGCGCTACCTGGCGCAAAGCCTGGGCGCGCGTGGGGTGCGGGTCAACGGTATCTCGGCCGGTCCGATCAAGACGCTGGCCGCCTCGGGCATCAAGGACTTCGGCAAGCTGCAGGCCGAGTTCGCCGCCGCCGCCCCGATCCGGCGCAACGTGACGATCGACGACGTGGGCAACGCAGCCGCCTTCTTGCTGTCGGATCTGGCCGCTGGCATCAGCGCCGAGATCACCTATGTCGACGGTGGTTTCAGCCAGGTGATGGGCGCAGGCTGAACATTTTTCCGCCCCAAGAAAAAAGCGGCGCCTTGGCGCCGCTTTTTTTCGTCTTCAGTTTTCAGTTCTGGACGAACACCGCCACCGTGCGTGCCGGCACGCTGAAGGAGCCGGCGGCCTGGTCATGGCTCGCCGCCCGAACCACTGCATCCGAGCCCGCCACCTGCACCGGGTGCAACACGAAGCCGGCGTTGGCCAGTGCGACGGAGGTGAAGGTTTGCGCCACCTTGTTGGCATTGATCAGCACCAGCAGGTTGCGGTACCTGCCGTCGCCGCAACTCGTGTCGCCCACGCCCACCTTCATCACGATCAGCCCGTCTTGCTGGGCGGCCTGGTCGGGGAAGCTCACACAGCGCATCACGTCGGCGCCGGTGCGCAGGCGCAGCATGGTGGTGTCGCGGCGCAGGGCCAGGAAGTCGAGCACCGCATTGCGCGTCGCCACGATGTCGGCCGATGACGGTGCCACGTTGGCGTTGGTCATCAGCGCGCTGATGTGCGGCCAGCCAGCCTGGTTTTTCTCGGCCGGGGGCAGGCCGAACTCGGTCAGGTAGTTGGTGCTGCCGGTCCAGTCGATGCGGTTGAACCAGTCGCCCGAGTTGTAGCTGTCGCGGTCGAAGGCCTTGGAACGCAGCAGCTCATCACCCGCGTGGATGAACGGCACGCCCTGCCCCATCAGCACCGTGGCGAGTGCCACCACCTGGGCGCGCGCGCGGTCGGTGGCCGAGATGCCGCTCGGGTGCTTGAACTGACCGATATCGAACAGCGTCTCGCCATCGTGCACGCCGGCGTAGTTGATGACTTCCTGCGGGTCGCTGGTGTAGCCGGCCGCCTGGCCGCCGTAGTCGTAGGCGCTGGCCACCTGCCCGTTGAGCACGAAGTTGCGCAGGTTGCCTGCCATGCCGATGCGGATCATGTTCTGCCGGTTGTGCAGGTCACCGCGCTGGCTGCCGGTGCAGGCTGCCGAGCCGTTGATCTCGTTGACGTCGTAGCACAGACCGCTAGCAAAACCCTGGTTGCGCAGGATGTCGTCGCCGCTGTCGAAGGGGCCACCGCCGCGCATCGCATCGCGCAGCCGGTCGTTGAACGAGCCGATGCCGGTGCCGGCGAGGTTGGCCTGGCGGGCCTGCTCGAAGCGGCGGTCGTTTTCGACCTCACCGAAGTTCCAGGCTTCGCCGTAGTAATACAGCGCACGGCCGGCCGCAGCGTCCACCTCGGCCTGCGCCCTGACCATCGAGCTCTTGGGGATGTGGCCCATGATGTCGAAGCGGAAACCGTCCACGCCGTACTGCGTGGCCCAGGTCTTGAGCGTGTCGACCATCAGCTTTTCCATCATCGCGAACTCGGGCGCGGTGTTGTCGCAGCAGGTCGAGCGCTCGATGACGCCTTCGCCGTTGAGCCGGTAGTAGTAGCCCGGCACGATGCGGTCGAGGAAGTTGCCGCTGGTGTGGTTGTAGACCACGTCCATCACCACACGCAGCCCTTCGCCGTGGAGAGAGGCCACCATTTCGCGAAACTCCACCACCCGCACACGGCCGTCGGCCGCATCGGTGGCGTAGCTGCCCTCGGGAGCGCCGTAATGGCGCGGGTCGTAGCCCCAGTTGAAGCAGTCGGTGCCGCCGGCCGCGGTGGCAGTGGCTTGCTGGGCCGTGGAGGTGCTGCCGGACGGCGTGATGACTGGTGTGGTGCAGCCGGCTTCGTTGACACTGGCGATATCGAACACCGGCAGCAAATGCACGTGGGTGAGACCGGCCGCGCCGAGTGCACGCAGGTGGGTCATGCCCTGTGAGGCGTTTTCGCCGAAGGCGCTGTACTTGCCACGCTTCGCCACGGGCACGGTGCTGTCGTTGACTGAGAAGTCACGCACATGCAACTCGTACAGCACGCTGTCTTCCGGCTCGGCCAGCGGCGGCACGGCGTGGCCGTCCCAGCCAGCCGGCTTCAGCGCGGCGCTGTTCAGGTCGGCGAGCAAGGCCGCCTGGCCGTTCGCGTTGAGGGTCACGGCATAGGGGTCGGTGACCACGTTGGTGACCACGCCGCCATCGACGGGCGAGAACACCGTGACGCTGTACGTGTAGTAAGCCGTGTTGCGCCAGGCGGCGTCGCCGGTGAGCGTCCACACGCCCGAAGCCGCGTCTTCGACCATGGGAAGGCTGGCGCCGCCCTGGACGTTGACCCGCACCGAGCGCGCCGTGGGCGCCCACAGGCGCAGCGTCGGCGTGCCGTCACCGGCGAAGCTCGCACCCAGCGTCTGGGTGGTGGCACTCGCCGCGTAAACGTCGTCGAGCACG
>JACMKJ010000343.1 GCA_014380155.1 Rhizobacter sp.
CGATGCCAACGTACAGAATGCCCATGACTTCCCCTTCCGAATGAGTTGATGAGAGTTCGCACTTCCCATCGTGGCACTCAGTTGCCGGTCGCCGCTATGCGGCTAATTCGGGACGGGGAAGTCCCTTCCATTCGTTAGGCGTCCCGGATGTCCGCAACGAATCTATTGACCTTCTGCGAACCCTGCCGGAACCAAGCAACCCAGTCAACCCCATCCCAAGCAACACCGCTGCCGAAGGAATGGGGACTACAGCTATCGTTCCATAGGAAACATTGTCGACACCAAAAAAGCCGGCATGGAATGGATCCCCAACGATTCGCCATTCGACCTGAGAGATGTCTGCGCCTGTTTGCGATGCAAATCCGTAAAACATGGGAGGGGTAAACGCGTCAGGGGCAGTTGGGAGCACAAACTGATGTGAATCCAAAACCTGACCAACGGAGTTGCGCGCAATAAACTCGACAGCCCCCGGAGTCTCAGTACGGGGAAATGTAAAGAGCCACGCACCAACTGCTTCAACGGGATTCAAGAATCGAATTCCGAAGTCACTGTAGCCGGGCGGCCCGGCAACGTTCGCAAGCATCTGCTGTCCGAAGAACTGATTCTGATCAGCTCGATACATATGCCCAAACGTAGCGTCGCCGCGAAACCAGTGAGAGGGTTGAGGAAGATCGTGCGGCGAATCGTCCAGAAAGTATGCGCCTTCAACTGACGGCAACCCAGTTGTGCCAGTTTCAAAAGTGATCGTGGCAAGACCTGAAAAATCGCTTGGTGTCAGTGCAGCCGTTGCCGGCGAGAGCGCGAGCGTTGACAACAAGACAAAGGTAACCGAGCCCACGATATTCATGATTCTCAACCCCAACACTTGAAAGCTTTCAGCCTAACAAAGGGCTGTGACAGTTCTATGCCCAATAGCGCGGATTATTCCGTCCGCTAAGGCCGCCTCTTGCGTGTTGACGCTTGCGCCTCATCTTGAAACAATCAGTCCCGCACTGAAAGCCCACCATGACCCGCGCCTTCCCTCTCATTTACGGCAAGCACGCCACGTTCACGGCATAGACACGGCTTTCTGAGCACCCCTCGGAAGGCCGTTTGGGCTTTCCGGCAACACAACCCCGGCAGGCTCGCAGCTCCGGGGTTTCGTTTTTTCAGGCACACACCATGCGCACCTACGACAAGCTGATCGCCACGATTCTTCTCGCCAAAGCACGAGACGGCTTGCGCTCGTACTTTGGCACCTCGCTGCAAGCGCCCTAGCGCCTGCCTTCTTGCGCACTTTCGCTCGAAGGCTGGCTATGAATTTACGAATAGGCCTTCAACGAAAGATTCGCATGAACACCACCCGAAAACTCAGAAATATCGGCGTCATTGCCCACGTCGACGCCGGCAAGACCACCACCACCGAACGCATCCTGTTCTACACAGGCGCCAACCACCGTGTGGGCGAAGTTCACAACGGCACGACCGTGATGGACTTCGACCCCCAGGAGCGAGCACGCGGCATCACCATCAACAGCGCGGCCACCACGGTGTTCTGGAAAGGTGCACAGATCAACCTGATCGACACGCCAGGTCACATCGACTTCAACATCGAGGTGAACCGCTCGCTGCGCGTGCTCGACGGCGCGGTGGTGGTGTTCGACGGCGTCGCCGGCGTCGAGCCGCAGACCGAGACCAACTGGCGCCTGGCCGACAAGTACCACGTGCCACGCCTGGCCTTCATCAACAAGCTCGATCGTGTGGGCGCTGATTTCCCGCGCGTCGTGCAGATGATGGAAGAGCGCCTCGGCGTGAAGCCGCTCGTGCTTCAGCTTCCCATCGGCGCCGAGGACACGTTCCGCGGCGTCGTGGACCTGCTCGCGCTCAAAGCCCTGGTCTGGCACGGCACCGACATTGGCGAGCCCTACGAAACACAAGCGATCCCGCCCGAACTGATGGCACAAGCCGTCAGCGCCCGCGCTCGCCTGGTCGAAACCGTGGTCGAGCAAGACGACACCGTGCTCAACGCCTACCTCAACGGCGGCGAGCCGACGGTGGCGCAGCTGCGCGCCTGCATCCGCACCGGCACGCTCGCGGGCGCCTTCGTGCCCGTACTGGCGGGCGCTGCGTTCAAGAACAAGGGCGTGGAGCCCTTGCTCGACGCCGTGGTCGACTACTTGCCGGCGCCGCAAGACGTGCGAGCCGTGGAAGGCCAACCCGAGCCCGACCCCGACGGCCCGCTGGCTGCGCTCGCCTTCAAGGTGGTGACGGATGCGCACGGCGCGATGGTGTTCGTGCGCGTCTACCGCGGCCGCCTGCGGCCGGGTGACGTGGTGATGAACACCAGCACCGGCAAGACCGAGCGTGTGGCACGGCTGTACGAGGTGCATGCCGACAAACACGAGGAACGCCAGGTTCTGGAGGCGGGTGACATCGCGGGCGTCGTCGGCTTGAAAGACACGCTCACGGGCCACACGCTGGCCGACCGCCAGCACCCGGTGGTGCTGGAGCAGATCAGCATCCCCGAGCCGGTGATCCACGTCGCGGTAGAGCCCAAGACACAGGCCGACCAACAACTGCTCGGCAAGGCCTTGCACGCACTCGTGCGCGAAGACCCGAGCCTGCGCATCCGGCAAGACAGCGAGTCGGGCCAGACGATCCTGTCGGGCATGGGCGAGCTGCAACTCGAGGTGACGCTCGAGAACCTGCGCACGCGGCACCACGTGAACGTGTCGACCGGCCGGCCGCAAGTGGCCTACCGCGAGACGATCACGCGGCCGGCCGAAGTGCGGCACCTGCACAAGAAGCAGACCGGCGGCCCTGGCCAGTACGCCGAGTTGACGCTGCGGCTCACGCCGTTGCGGCGCAGCGAAGGCATCCGCTTCGAGAGCCAGGTGGTGGGCGGCGCGATCCCCCGCGAGTTCATTCCCGCGGTGGAGGCTGGCGTGCGCCACGCAGCCGAGGCAGGTGTGCTGGCGGGTTTCCCGCTCGTCGACTTCCAGGCGACGCTGGTCGATGGCAGCCACCACGAGCGCGATTCGTCGACGCTGGCTTTCGAGCTGGCGGCGGGAGCCGCCTTGCGTGAGGCCGCGGCAAAGGCTGCGCCGGTGGTGCTGGAGCCCTTGATGGCCGTCGAGGTGGTGACACCCGCCGACCACCTGGGCGACGCGATCGGTGACCTGAACCGGCGGCGCGGCACGATCCGCGCGCAACACAACCGTGGCAACGCGGCGGTTGTCGAGGCGCATGTGCCGCTGTCGGAGATGTTCGGCTACATCGGCACACTGCGTGCGCTCTCATCGGGCCGGGCGCAGTACTCGATGCAGTTCGACCACTACGCCGTCACGCCCCCCGTCGTGCAGGCCAGGCTGCTGAGTCAGTGAGCGTTTTGAAGGGTGCGGGTCGTCAGACCTGCAACCTTGTCTGCATCCATCAATAGTTGATGTTGTAGCGGTATCCCTTGTAAGCCAGCACCGCTGATTTGAGCCGGATCTGCTCCAGCATCAGCTCGCCCGCCACCTTGTCACCCTCATGGAACACCTGGCCGTTCAAAATCAGCATTCGATTGGCGGGCGTCTGGGAGTACATCGCACCGCCAATCACCAGCTGAGGCAACTCGCGGCGAATCTGGTCGGGCAACTCGTTGAATGCCATCGCCGGGCGCTCGGGCTCGGCGGCCGACG
>JACMKJ010000026.1 GCA_014380155.1 Rhizobacter sp.
ACTGGCACTCTCGACCCACTGCCGACCTTCGCGTCGACGAGTTGGGTGTCAGCAATGGCCGCGAAAGCGGCCGGTTCTGCCGGGCGGTTTAGGAGCGCCAGAGCCACAAATCGGGTGCCTGTCAGCAGTCGTTCGTGTGGGCCGGCAATCGACCCTGAAGCGTCATTTGTTGCGACGAGGTGCTCGCCGGAGAGCCGCCCTCCCAGGGCAGGCTGAGATCGAAGTTCCGCGGATCTAGCGAGCCCGTTCAGCACCATACGCCGCGCACAGCGTGCGAGCCGCACCACGGATCACGCGCGTGGCTTCGGCGTCGGTGTCGGGCAGGTCCACTACCAGCATGTGCGGCCAGAACACAACGTCGTTGATCATGCCCAGGAACTGTCGCGTGGCCAGCTTCACGTCGGGAATCGCCAGCCGTTTGGCCGCCACCTCGCGCCGTAGGTGTTCTTCCACGCGCTGTAGGTACGGCGCTTTGCCGCGTTCGTAGAGCTGCTGGCCCAGCTCGGGGAAACGCGGCACCTCGGCAATCATCACGCGGAACAACGCGCGGATGCGTGCGTCGCGCAGCGTGGCAGCGTACTGGCGGCCGATTTGCGTCAACGCTTCCACCGGGTCGCCGCTCGTGACCGGGGGCCAGGTCGAAGGGTCGTCGTTGCCAAACACCCGCGACATGATGGCGCCGAAGATGTCGGCCTTGGTGCGGTAGTGCTTGAAGACCGTGGCGGTGGACACCTGCGCCTCGCGCGCAATCTGCTCCAGCGTCGTGCCCGAGTAGCCGCCTTCAAGGAAGGCGCGCACGGCTGCATCGAGCACCTCGTCGCGCTTGGGTGGACGGCCTCGCGGCGCCTTGACTGCGGCGGCCTTGGGGGCCGGTCTCGAGCGGCGGGAGGGTGCAGCCCTGGATTCATCCATAAGTGAGTGGGGTTACTTGCAAATCAGCTTGCGGGACGGAGTGGCATCGGCTTCAATATTAAACGAGTCGTCCAACTCATTTTTTCGTCACCGCGTCCAAACCTTCGCCTTCTGGAGCCCCATGATGCACAAGACTCTTGCAACCTGCGCACTGCTGGCCGGCCTTCTTTCAAGCGGCTGGGTCGTCGCCAAGGAGCAGGCCACGCCCGCGCCGATCGACAACCTTTCCACACGCTTTGATTCGCCCACGGCGCTGCAAGGCTGGCGCCAGCACCAGGTGCAGGGCTTCAGTGCCAAATGGGCCGCCCCGGCCGTCGAGAACGGCCGCCTGGTGCTGCGGCCCACCTCGTCGGGCTGGTTCGAGGACATGCAGGCCGGCCATCTGTACCGCGAGGTCGATGGCAACTTCATCGTCACCACGCGCATCAAGGTCGAGGGCACCAAAGCCGCGCTGCCGCAGCGCTCGTTCTCGCTCGCGGGCCTGTTCGTCCGCGTGCCGCGTCCGGGCTTGACGGCCGCCAACTGGCAGCCGGGCAAGGAGAACTGGATGTTCTTCTCGCTCGGCACGGCCTTCCCGGCCGGCACGCCGCAGTTCGAGGTGAAGACAACGCACAACTCGCTGTCCACGCTGTTCATCACCGATGCGGCGCAGGCCTACGCACCGCAGGCCAAGTGGGTGGATTTGCGCATCGCGCGCCAGGGCGAGCTGTTCTCGCTGCTCCAGCGCATCGAGGGCGCGGCCGAGTTCACGCTGGTGGAGCAATTCATCCGGCCCGACCTGCCGAAGACGCTCAA
>JACMKJ010000344.1 GCA_014380155.1 Rhizobacter sp.
CTTCACCTTCGAGCCGCTCGCGCTGCGCGCCCAGCAGCGAGCGGGCGTCGTCGAGCACCCCGAGGGCGCGCTCGGCGTGCTCGCGCAGCAACTCGCCTTCGGGCGTGAGCCGCATCGAGCGGGTGGAGCGCTCGACCAGTCGCACCTTGAGCGCAGCTTCCAGCCGCTTCAGCGCGGCGCTGGCGGCGGCGGGTGTGAGGTTCAGCTGGCGCGCCGCGGCGCTCAGCGTGCCGGCGTCGGCCAGGCGCACGAAGAGCTGGAGCTGGGAGAGTTGCAGGTCGCCGGGCAAGTTCATCTTCAAAAGTTTGTTGAAGCTGATTGTGTTTGTGGGGTGATTATCAAACGGGAGGCGTGGTTCTACAGTCCTTTCATTGAATCCAACCCTCCGGAGCTGAGAGATGAAAGCCGTTGCCTACCGCCAGTCTTTGCCGATCGACGCCGCCGAGTCGCTGCTCGACGTGACCCTTCCCGAGCCCACCCCCGGCCCGCGTGACCTGTTGGTGCGCGTGCACGCCGTGTCGGTCAACCCGGTCGACACCAAGGTGCGCAAGCGCGCCGCCCCGCCGGCCGGCGAGCACAAGGTGCTGGGCTGGGATGCCGCCGGGGTGGTCGAGGCGGTGGGCGCGCAGGTCACGCTGCTCAAACCCGGCGACCGTGTCTGGTACGCCGGTGACATCACCCGCGCGGGCAGCAACGCCGAGCTGCAGTGCGTGGACGAGCGCATCGTCGGGCGCATGCCGAGTTCGCTGTCGTTTGCGCAGGCGGCGGCGCTGCCGCTGACCGCCATCACCGCCTGGGAGGTGTTGTTCGACCGCCTGGAGGTCACAGACAAGACTCAGGGCGCCTTGCTGATCGTCGGTGCGGCCGGCGGGGTCGGGTCGATCATGACGCAGTTGGCGCGCCAGCTCACCTCGCTCACCGTGATCGGCACTGCCTCGCGCCCCGAGACGCAGGCCTGGGTGCGCGAGCTCGGCGCGCACCACGTCATCGACCACAGCCTGCCGCTCACGAGCGAACTGCAGCGCATCGGCGTGCCGAGCGTGAGCCATGTGGCCAGCCTCACGCAGACCGACAAACACTACGCCGAGATCGTCAAGGCGCTGGCGCCGCAGGGCCGCCTGAGCCTGATCGACGACCCGGCCACGCCGCTCGACGTGATGCTGCTCAAGGCCAAGAGCCTGTCGCTGCGTTGGGAGTCGATGTTCACCCGCTCGATGTTCCACACGCCCGACATGCAGGCCCAGCACGTGCTGCTGAACCGGGTGTCGCAGCTGGTCGATGAAGGGCGCATCCGCAGCACGCTGGGCGAGCACTTTGGTGCCATCAACGCGGCCAACCTCAAACGCGCGCATGCCTTCATCGAGAGTGGCGTGGCGCGCGGCAAGGTGGTGCTGGAAGGCTTTTGACCTTGTGCAAGCGGCCTCGACCTGGCCTCCCTACCATCCCGCATCCACACACACAGAGCGATCTCCATGCCTTCCTTGTTCGAACCCACCCGCATCGGCGACATCGCCGTCACCAACCGCATCGTCATGGCCCCGCTCACGCGCAACCGCGCGGCCGCGAATCAGGTGCCATCAGACCTGGCCATCACTTACTACGCGCAGCGCGCCAACGCCGGCCTGATCGTCACCGAAGCGAGCCAGATCAGCCCCGAAGGCCAGGGCTACCTCGACACGCCGGGCATCTACAGCCCCGAGCAGATCGCCGGCTGGAAGAAGGTGACCGACGCGGTGCACGCCCAGGGCGGCAAGATCGTGATCCAGCTGTGGCATGTGGGGCGTGTCTCGCATGTGAGCCTGCAGCCGAACGGCCAGGCGCCGGTCTCGTCGACCGCGCGTGCGGCCCAGGGCAAGACTTTCATCCAGGGCGGCTTTGCCGACACCTCCGTGCCGCGTGCCTTGCGGCTCGATGAGATCCCCGGCTTGATCGCCGCTTACCGCCAGGCCGCACGCAACGCCATCACGGCGGGCTTCGACGGTGTGGAAGTGCACGGCGCCAACGGCTACCTGCTAGACCAGTTCTTGCGCGACAGCATCAACGACCGCACCGACGCCTATGGCGGCTCGATCGAAAACCGTTCGCGCCTGCTGCTCGAAGTGATGCAGGCGGTGGTGGCCGAGATCGGCGCCGGCCGCACCGGCCTGCGCCTGAGCCCCGTCACCCCCAGCAACGACGCGGGGCAAGACAGCCAGGCGCAGACCTTGTTCAACCATGTGGTGGAGCAACTCGCCCCGCTCAAGCTGGCCTTTCTGCACCTCATCGAAGGCCAGACCGGTGGCGCACGCGATGTGGCGCCGTTCGATTACGAGGCCCTGCACCGGCTGTACAAGGCGAACCACCCTGCTGGCGCGTGGATGGTCAACAACGGCTACAACCGCCAGATGGCGATGGACGTGGTGGCCAGCAGCGCGGCCGACCTGGTGGCTTTCGGCCGGCCTTTCATCAGCAACCCCGACCTTGTGCGCCGCCTGAAGGAAGACGCGCCCTTGAATGCGCTGAAGCCGGCGCTGCTGTACGGCGGTGGTGCCGAGGGCTACACCGACTACCCGACGCTCGAAGGTGCCGCGACGGCCTAACGTTTGTGCGCGGCGTTCAGCCGCGAGCGGAACAGCTCCTGGATGCCCACCTCGCGCGGGCCCGGGATCAGCTCGAACGGCTCACCCGCCTGCAGCGTGCCCGCCACCCGCACCGCGAGGTAAAAGCCGCACCAGCCATTCGCCGCCATCAGCTTGGTGGCCTGGTTGAAACCCATCGCGGCGTTGAACTTGAAGCAGGGGAAACGCGGCTCGCTGACCGCGAGCTCGCAGTGCGGGAAGCGCAGCACGTCACCGATCCAGACCTGGCTCTCAATCAGACCCGCAAGAGTGAGGTTTTCGCCCAGGCTGCCCGGCGGCAGCGCTTCGTCCCACAGCGCCACCTTGGCCTGGGCACGCACCGTCTGCCAGAAGGGGTAGTGCTCGGAGGGATAGGCGTAGACCGCCTTGGAGAGGCCGCCGTGCACCGTGAGGTCGGCTTGTTCGTCGCCCGCCAAACCCAGCGGCTTGACGGCAACCGGCTGCGCCACCGGCAGCTTGCCGATGGCCGTCATGACCTTGCGGCCGCTGATCACGACCTCGCGGGCCAGGCTGACGTTGACGCTGAGCAGGGTGTGCGGCATGGATGGAATCATGCCGCATCGTCGGCGCTAGCGCGGCGCAGGTCGCCAGCCGCGCAGGCTGGCCGCAACGCGCCGGCCCTGCGGGCCTCCCACCCATTGCCCAAACAGCTTGGCCGCGGGGTGATTGACGCGGAAGGAGCGCATCACATGCACCTCGTTCACCATGCGGGCGTCGCCCTCGACCATGATCGCCAGCGGCTTGCGGCCCCGCGCCACCCATACGCCCCGTTCCACCAGGGCGTAAGCGTTCTCGGCGATGGCCTGCTGCAGCGGGTCGGCCTTGCTTTCGACGAACCAGGGCGCCGCAGGTGACACCTTGGCCGCGCGCCACAGCGCCAGCGAACCGACATGCGCGCCGCTGCCGTTGGGGGCACCGATAAAGCGGGCTTTCGCGTCGGCGATCCTGGCCAGTGCGAAGGCGATGTCGCGTTCTTTGGCAATGCCGACCGGGTCCTTGGCCTTTTTGCCGACGCCTTCGAGCGGGCCGACCAGCACGAAATCGCCTGCCGCGACCAGTCGGCGGTCATGGGCCAGGCCCTGCTTTTCGAGCTTGAGCTCGAGCTCCGGCGCATTGGTCATGGCGGCGTCGATCTCGCCGCGCTCCAGGGTGTCGAGTAGGGTTGCGCTGAGGCCCGGCACTAGTTGCACCGCCACCCCGGTGTCGCGGCCGAAACCCTTTTGAAACTGGCTCGCCAGGCCCGAATCGATCAGGGCCTGCTCGACGCCCAGGCGCATCGGGTCGGTCAGCGATTTGCGCTGCGCAGCGTGGGCGGCGGGCCAGGCGGAAGCGGCTAATACAGCCAGGATGGAGCGGCGATCAAGCGTCATTCGGTGATCTTAAGGCGGGGATGACGCCCGGCGCCAAGCCGCTGTCATCCGCCCTGCGGAACAAGTTCACAGCCCCTCGGCATAGTCGCATGCAAAAGTTGCATGACCCCCTAAGACCCGGTGGTTACAGCGCGATTAC
>JACMKJ010000345.1 GCA_014380155.1 Rhizobacter sp.
GAGCGGGAGCGCGCGCTCAGCGTTAAGAGTGAGACGGATGTGGCCACCACCTTCGACTTCGGCTTCGCGCTGGGGCCGCGCATCAACGCCGCCGGCCGGCTGGCCGACATGACGCTGGGCATCGAATGCCTGCTGACCGACGACCCGGGGCGCGCCGACGAACTGGCGCGCACGCTGGACGCCATCAACCGCGAGCGCCGCGAGATCGAGGGCGACATGCGCGAGCAGGCGCTGGCGATGGCGGAGGCGCTGTTCGACGAAGGCGAGGAGCCGCCGCCCGCCATCTGCGTGTTCGACCCCGACTTCCACGAAGGCGTGGTCGGCATCGTGGCCTCGCGCATCAAGGACAAGTTGCACCGGCCCACCTTCGTGTTCGCCGCCAGCCAGGCCCCCGGCAAGGAGCACGAGCTCAAGGGATCGGGCCGCTCCATCCCCGGCTTCCACCTGCGCGATGCGCTCGACCTGGTGGCCAAGCGCCACCCCGGCGTGCTGCTGCGCTTTGGCGGCCACGCCATGGCGGCGGGTTGCACGGTGGCCGAGGAGCACCTGGACACCTTCGAGCAGGCGCTGGCGCAGGTGGCGCAGGAATGGCTGGACACGGCCACCTTGCTGCGCCGGCTGCACACCGACGGGCCGCTGGATCCGCAGTACCGGCGTGCCGACCTGGTCGACACGCTGCACGGCGAGGTCTGGGGGCAGGGCTTCGCACCACCGGTGTTCAGCGAGGAGGTGGAGATCGTGTCGCAGCGGCTGGTGGGCGAAAAGCACCTGTCCCTCAAGCTGCGGCACCAGGGGCAGCCCGTGGACGGCATCTGGTTCGGCCACACGGAGCCGCTGCCGGCGAAGGTGATGCTGGCGTTCCGGCTGGACGCGGACGAGTGGCAAGGCACTCGGCGCGTGCGCTTCCTGGTGGAGGGGGCGGAGTTCTGAAAACGGCGGGGTCGCTTTGCGAAGCCGCCCTACCGGCGGCAGCCGTTCAAGCGGTGCCGAGGACCGGCATTTCGCTGTGCAGCGGATCGTCGAAATAGAAGAACAGACGGACGGCCAGCGACACCAGCTCCGGGTCGTCGGTCGCGCGCGCGCAGGCCAGTTGCCACATCGCGTATTCGCGGTCGCCCAGCATCATGTCGGTGTTGACGCAACGGCCGCGGCCGGCCATCAACAGCGCAAAACCTTGCAGCAAGCCGGTGGGGCAGTAGCGCGGGGGAGCGACGAAGTCGAAGTCGTCGGCAGCCTCGAGCGAAGAGCCGGCCGTTGCCGCGAGTGCGGCGTCGGTGGCGCGGTGAGCGTGCAGGTTGTTCATGGCAGCCCTTAGCGATAGCTGAAACCGACCGGCTGCGCCCCGGCCACGGCGCGGTTCACCGACACGCTCGCCTGCGCATTCTTCGCGGCGGCAGTGGCGCCAAGGCGGCTGCCGCAGCTGGCGATGGTGGAACCCGGGATGTACTGCAGGCAATCCGCCAGCGCCATCTGTTGCACGGTCAACTCGTTCTGCCGCGCCTCCGCGACGCGCACCTGGTGGCTGCAAACAAGCCAGAACGCGACCAATTGGACGGCGGCGAGCGCACCGAGCACCATCCAGAACATTCGGCTGCGTTGCTGTTGCGTGGCGGAATCGGCGATGGCAGCGGTGTGGACGAACATGGCGGGCTTTCTTGAATGGCTTGATCGTAGGCAGCCTCTTTTTCGAAGGTAAGCGCAGCTGGCTCAACATGGTGTAGGACAGAATCCCCACGGAACAGCTTGACCCTTTTGGACATGACCGAACTCCTCGACGCACCCGCCACCGCTGCTCGCTTACCCTATGAAGAACTGGTGCGCGAACTCGTTGCTGTCCTTCACGACTCCGTTGCGCGCGTGCCACCACGGCTGGTGCAGGCATTGCCGGGCGGGGGCAGCTTGTTCGTGATGCCGGCATTCGACGCGCAGGTGGCCATCACCAAGTTGATCACGTTCACGCCACGCAACGTCGGCACCAAAACGCCGACGATCCAGGGCGATGTCGTGGTGTTCGATGTGAAAACGGGGCAGCGTTGCCTGGTGCTGGACGGACCCACGGTCACCGCACGGCGCACTGCCGCCGTCTCGCTGCTGGCCGCGCAGTGGCTCGCGCCCAACACGTCGGGTCCCCTCCTGGTGGTGGGTGCAGGCGCCCAGGGCCGCGCGCACCTGGACGCTTTTGCACAAGGTTTGGGCGTGCGGCATGTGCTCATCCATTCACGCTCCGAAGCGAGCGCCCACGTGTTGGCCGATCACGCACGCCAAATCGGACTACAAGCCGAAGTCGTGGCCGATGCGGATGCGGCGCTGGCGCGTTGCCCCCTGGTGGTGACGTGCACGCCGGCCCATGGCGTGGTGCTGCGCGCGTTGCCGCGCGCCGATGCATTCCTTGCGGCGGTCGGCTCCTTCACGCCGCAGATGATCGAGCTGGATCCCGCGCTCACGCAGCACGTGGCGCGCACCGGTCGCATCGTGGTGGACACGCGCGATGCGGACCATGAGGCGGGGGACTTGCTGCAGGCGGGAATCGACGTGGCGTCGTTGCCGTCGCTGCGCGATCTGGATCCCACCGCGCCGCGCACGACCGGGCCGGTGTTGTTCAAGAGTTGCGGGTGGGCGGGTTGGGACCTGGCGGCGGCGCGGACGGCGTTGCGGTGTGGGTGAAGGCGCGCATGCTGGGGTTCGGCTTCGCGCTCACCGCCAGCCTACAGTGAGTGACTCGCGGCATTTCGTAGGCTGGTGGTGAGCCCGAAGGCGAACTCCACCTACTTTAGAAGCTCCGCCATCCGTCGATCGAGCACTTGCTGGAACTGCGGAACCGATTCCCCGAACGCCGCCTGGAAATGCGCCGCCGTTTCTCCACGGGAGCGATGACGCCTGAAGTACTCCAGCACTTGCGCATAACCGTGCCGCTCGATCAACATGTCCGTCACGAAATACGCATAGGGATACGCGGCATCGAAGCCGCGCTGCTCGCGCTCCCGCACCCATTGCGCGAACGTGTGGAGATCGGCCAGCGGCGCCAGGCCGCGACCGTCCCGCGCGGTGCGCACCCGACGCAGCATCGACGCGCGCTCATCGGCCAGCGAGTGCGTGCCCAACTCCTGCACCACGCGGAAAGCGACCCACTCCGCAAAGCCTTCCACCAGCCACTGGTTGCGCACCAGGGACTGATGGCCCGCCAGTTCCAGCTGCGTGGCATGCACCATCTCGTGCGCCAGCGTCAGCAGCCGCTCGGGCCACGCGTCCCGCGACATGAGGGTGTCGTTGACCAGGATGCGGCGACTGCCGACCGCCGCCTTGGCGAAGCCGGCCGCCTGCCGCGCCGTTTCGGCCGACACACCGAGGTGCCGCACCAGCGCCTGCTCGAACTCCGCCGGGTCCGAATGCACCTCCATCCGGTACGCGGGGATGGGCAGGCCCAAGGGACCGGCCAGAACATCGACGATGGCCTGCACGGCCTGGGGATAGCTGCGGATGCCGCTGGCCGCGACGGGCGTGGCGCCCGGGCCGTGCTGGCCATCGTCGATGTTCCAGGGGCGCCGCGCCGAGGGTGCCACAGGCGAGCAGCACGGCCGCCAGGGCGGCATTTCGTAGGCTGGTGTTGAGCGCGCAGCCGAACCCCAGCTCGCCATACC
>JACMKJ010000346.1 GCA_014380155.1 Rhizobacter sp.
AAGGAGCCCCTCATGAGCGAAGCATTGTTGGCACGACAGTTCGAGGAATCACGCATCGAAGACGAGCCCATCCTCGGCGCCGTTTTGGCCATGCCTGACGGGCGCATCCAGCCGCTGACCTGGCTGGAGCGTGTGCAGCTCAAGCTGCACCTCACCAACGCCAAGGTGCTCGAAGCGCGTTACTTCAAGCCGGCTAACAGCTGAGCCGGCATCACAGGCGGATGGTCACCAGCGCCGACGCGTCGGTGATCGCCCGCAGCGAGTGCGGCTCTTCGCGCGCGAGGTGGATGAAGTCACCCGGCGCCAGCACCTGCACCGCGCCCGGGGTGCGGAACTCGATGCGGCCTTCGATGCACTGCACCGTGATCTCGCCCGGCGTCTTGTGCTCGCGCATTTCTTTGCCGGCGAGCAGCACCACACGAATCACCTCCAGCTGCTCGGCCTTGAGCAGGGCCGTGGTCTTGGCGCTGCCCAGTTGATCGCCCAGCGGGAGAACGCTGACCACCTGTCCTGAGCGGGCGTGTGTCTGGGCCATGGGGTTCTCCAATGCGCAAGGAAGCTCGGTTCTAACAGCTTTCGGGCGGCCCGGCGCCTCTGTCAGCCGCGGCTGCTAGCCTTGGCGCATGAACACGCTGCCTTTCACGACACAAGCGCTGGCGGCCGAGCCGCTGCGCTCGTTGACGGTGAACGCCGCCGAACACCCGCGCGGTCAGCCGCATTTCAGCGCTGCGAGCGGCTTGGTGTGTGCCCACGGCCGGGCGTATGTGGTGTCAGACGACGAGCACCACCTGGCGGTGTTCCGTGACCTGCACAGCCCGGGGGTGTTGCACCGCATTCTTCCGGGCGACCTGCCGCAGTCGAAGAAGGCGCGCAAACAACTGAAGCCCGATCTGGAGGCCTTGTTGCTGCTGTCGGATGGGAATCACAGCGCGTTGGTCGCCTTCGGCTCGGGCTCGCGGCCTAACCGCGACACCGGCATCGTGATCCCGCTCGGTGCGCGCGGCGAGCCGTCGTCACGCGTGCAGCGCTTTGATCTGAAGCCGCTTTACGAGCCGCTGCGGGCCGCGCTGGGCGAGATCAACATCGAAGGCGCGATGTTGCTGGGTGGCTCGCTGGTACTGCTGCACCGTGGCATCAGCGGTGAGTCGGTTAACGCGGCGGTGCACTACCGGCTGAGCGAGTTGCGTGCGGTGATACAAGGCAAACGCCACACGGTGGCGCCACGCGCCATCAAGCCGTACCGGTTCGGTGCCATTGATGGGGTCGATCTGGGTTTCACCGACGGCGCCGCCCTGCCCGGCGGTCGTTGGCTCTTCTGCGCGGCGGCCGAAAACACCGCCGACAGTTATGCCGACGGGCCTTGCCGTGGCAGCGCGCTGGGGGTGGTCGATGCCGATGGTGAAGTGGTGGCGCTGCACCGGCTGGCCGACACCGCCCTCAAGGTCGAAGGCATTGCCGCCCGAGCGCACGCGGCGGGCATCGACATCTGCCTGGTGACCGATGCCGACGACCCGCGCTTGAGCTCTCAGTTGCTGTTCACCCGTCTGTGAAACCTCAGAACTTCACCTTCAGGCCCAGCGCGATGGTGTTGCCGTTGGCCAGCCCGGTGAGCTTGTCGTTCATCACCAAGGCGTAGACGTCGGTGTTCTTCGACAGGAAGTAGTCGTAGCCGACGGTCAGCGTCTTGCTCACCACTTCGCTGGTCGGGAACTCGGCCTTGGCATTGCCGTACTGGGCCAGCAGCTTGCCCGGGCCCAAGGGAGCCGACGCGCCGAAGCCGTAGATGGTGCTCTTGGTGTCGACGGTGGCCTTTGTCTTGACCTGGCTGTACTGGCCGAAGAGCTTGACCACCTTCAGGTCGTACGAGGCACCCACCTGCACCGAGTCCTGGCTCTTGAAGCCGGCCGACTGAATGGCCGGGGTGAAGCCGCTGATGCCTTGTTTGACCTGCTGCGCCGCCACCGTGGCAGCGAATGGGCCGCCGAAATAGAGCACGTTGGCGCCCACGTTGCGGCCCGGCTGGGTGCCTTCACCGAGCGAGCCTTGCAGGTTGAAGCTGAAACCGCCCGCACTCGGGCTGGAGTAGAGGATGGAGTTGCTCCATCCGGTGTCGCCCAGGAAGGCCAGCATCTGCGGGTGCGCCACCGTCGGAGTGAGCACCTGGCGGATCGATGGCGAGTAGCCGAACGAGTCACCGAAGGCATTGAAGATCAGCGTGGAGACAAAAAACTGGTTGGTGGTGCGGCCGAGCCGGGTGGCACCGAACTCGCCCTGCAGCCCCACCCAGGCGGCACGCGCCCAGAACGCGTCGCCCCCGAAGCGGCCCGCTGCGCCGGTGTCGGCCAGGTAGAAGGTCTCGAGCGCAAAGATGGCCTTGATGGTGCCGCCGAGTTCTTCGGTTCCCTTGAAGCCCAGGTAGCTGGTGGTCATGTTGCCGCTCTGCGCCTTCTTGACCTTCAGCGCGCCCGCGTCCTGGAACTGGCCGGCCGACATGTCGATCAGGCCATAGATGGAAGCTGAAGACTGCGCCGCCGCGGCGAGCGGCAGGCAGAGCGTGGCGGCGGCCAGCGCAACGGCTTTGAGAGGGTGGGTCATGGCAGGAACACTCCAACGGTTGTGATGAGTAGGGGAATAACCAGAGACTCAGAACTTGTATGCAAGGCTCGTACCTGCGGCACGCCAATCGGTCTGCATTGTGTCTGCCTGGCGCCTGGGGCCGATGCAGCAGAATGCGCCCACCTCATCGTGGATGGAGCCAGCCCATGGATCTCAGCGTCAACGGCCAGAGCCGAACGATCGCCGACGCAGACGTCGACCCCAACATGCCCTTGCTGTGGGTGATCCGTGACGTGCTCAACCTCACCGGCACCAAGTTTGGGTGCGGCGTGGCGGCTTGCGGGGCCTGCACGGTGCACGTGGACGGCCAGGCCGTGCGCTCCTGCGTGACGCCGCTGTCGGCCGTGCAGGGCAAGCCGGTGCGCACCATCGAAGCGCTGGGCTCGGTCGATCAACCGCATGCCTTGCAAAAGGCCTGGGTGACGCACCAGGTGCCGCAATGTGGCTACTGCCAAAGCGGCATGCTGATGGCAGCGGCCGACCTGCTGTCGAAAAACCGCGACCCCGGCGACGCCGAGATCGACGCTGCCATCACCAACATCTGCCGCTGCGGCACCTACCCACGTATTCGCGAGGCCATCAAGACAGCGGCCAAAACCTTGCGCGGTGAAGGCCGGGCGGTCGCATGAAGCGTCGCCACATGCTCTTGCTCGGCGCCGGCGTGACCGGCGCGCTGGTGGTCGGCTGGGGTGTGCTGCCCCCACGCAGCCGCCAGGGCCGCCCCGACACACCGCCTGCCGCTGAAGGCCCGGTGGGCTTGAACGGCTGGATCAAGATCAACCCCGACGGCACGCTGCAGCTCGCGATGAACCGCAGCGAAATGGGCCAGGGTGTGCACACCGCGCTGGCCATGCTGGTGGCCGAAGAGCTCGACATCTCGCTGGCCAAGATCAAGCTGGTACAGGCCGCACCCGACACGCTCTACGGCAACGTCGCCATGTTCGTCAGCAGCCTGCCGATCCACCCGCACGACAGCGAGCCCGGGCGTGAAACCGGCGGCGTGAAAACCGGCCGCTGGATCGTCAGCAAGGTAGCGCGCGAGCTGGGCATCAGCGTCACCGGCGGCTCCTCCAGCGTGGCCGACGCGTGGAACGTGTTGCGCCTGGCCGCCGCCACGGCGCGCGCGCAGCTGCTGGGCGCCGCTTCGCTGCAATGGAAGCTGCCGCGCGAGGAACTGGAGATCAGCAACGGCGTGGTCAGCCACTCCGGCGCCAAACAAAGTGCGCACTTCGGCGAGCTGGCCCGCGTGGCCGCGTCGACGCCAGTGGGTGACGTGAAAACCAAGGACCCGAAAAACTGGCGCCTGATCGGCACCTCCGCCCCGCGCATCGACCTCGCGGCCAAGATCGACGGCAGCGCGCGCTTCGGCATCGACACCCGCGAGCCCGGCCAGCTGTATGCAGTGGTGCGCCACTGCCCGGTGTTGGGCGGCAGCCCGGGCCGGGTCGACAGTGAAGCGGCGATGAAGCTGCCCGGCGTCGAGCGGGTGATCCGGCTCGGCCCCTATGCCGGATCGACCCCCGCAGTGGCCGTGGTAGGCCGCACCTACTGGCACGCCAAACAAGGCGCGCAGGCGCTCGACATCGAATGGCGCGACCCGCCCGCCGGCGTGGCCGATTCGAAGCAGATCGCCGGCCATCTGGAAGCCACCGCACGCGCCGCCGCAGCCGCGCAAGGCGGCTTCGCGTTTCACAAGGCCGGTGACGTGCAAGCCGCCAGCGCCGCGGCCACGCGCCGCGTCGAGGCCGTGTACCACGCGCCCTACCTGGCGCACGTGGCCATGGAGCCCATCAACTGCACGGTGCGGGTGAAGGGCGGCATCGTAGACGTCTGGGCGCCGACCCAGGTGCCCGACATGGCCCGCGCCGAGGCCGCACGTGTGGCCGGTGTGAGCGCCGACGCGGTGAACCTGCACGTGACCTACATCGGTGGCGGTTTCGGCCGACGGCTGGAGGTCGACTACATCGGCCAGGCGGTGCGCATCGCGATGGAGGCCAACGGCCGCCCGGTGCAGATGGTGTGGCCGCGCGAAGAAGACACCATGCACGACTTCTACCGCCCGGCGGGCGTGGCGGTGATGCAGGCCAGCATCGATGCACAAAGCGCCGTCAGCGGCCTGAGCATCACCAGCGCCGGCGACATGATCACACCGCGCTGGATCGAGCGCGGCCTGCCCGCGCTGGCCGGCCCGGTCGACATGCCCGACAAGACCGCGAGCGAAGGCCTGTTCGACCTGCCGTATGCCATCACCCACCAGCGCATCGCGCACGTGGCCACGCGCAGCGGCGTGCCGGTGGGCTTCTGGCGCTCGGTCGGCCACTCGCACAACGCGTTTTTCTCCGAAGGCTTCATCGACGAGCTGGCGTTCGAGCTCAAGCAAGACCCGGTGGCCTTCCGCCTCTCGCTGCTGACGGCCATGCCGCGCCATGCGGCGGTGCTCAAGCTCGCCGCAGCCAAAGCGGGCTGGAGCCAACCGCTGCCTGCCGGCCGCGCGCGTGGCGTGGCCTTGCATGAGAGCTTCGGCAGCATCGTGGCCGAGGTGGCCGAGGTCTCGCTGGTGGACGGCAAACCGCGTGTGCACCGCGTGGTGTGCGCGGCCGACATCGGCACCGTGGTCAACCCCGGCATCGTGGCGCAGCAGATGGAAAGCGCTGTCATCTACGGCCTGAGCGCCGCCTTGCATGGCCGCATCGACATCGAAGGGGGCGTGGTGAAGCAGAACAACTTTCCCAACCACCCGGTGCTCAAGCTGGCCGACACACCGCGCATCGAAACCCACCTGATCGCCAGCAGCAACCCGCCAGGCGGCGTGGGCGAACCGGGCACACCGCCGATCGCCCCGGCGGTGGCCAACGCCTTGTTCGTGCTGACCGGGAAACGCGCGCGGGCCTTGCCGCTGGTGGGATGAGCTCAGGCCTTGCGGCTCACACCTTGTTGATGCGCAAGCCCGCGTCGACCAGCATCACCTCGCCGGTGGTCTTGGCAGCGCTGGCGCCGAGGTACCACGCCGTTTCGGCCACGTCTTCGGGCGTGATCACGGCCTCGAGCGCAGCGCGGCCCTTGTACCAGTCGACACCGCGCTGGTAACCCTCGGCACCCAGGCCTTCTTGCAGCCAGGGGGTTTCGACCAGCCCCGGCGCGATGGCGTTGACCCGCACGTGGGGTGCGAGCGCACGTGCCAGGCCGACCGTCATCGCGTTCAGCGCACCCTTGGAGGCCATGTAGGCCAGTGACGAGCCCCGGCCCATGATCGAGGCCACCGACGACACGTTGACCACGCCTGAGCCCAGGTGCTGGCGCAAGAGCGGCGCCAGCGCGCGGGTCATCTGGTAGGCCCCGATCACGTTCACGCTGTAGATCTTGTGGAAGTCTTCGGCCTCCAGGCCGTCGAGGTTTTTCAGGTCGACAAACTTGGTGGTGCCGGCGTTGTTGACCAGCACGTCGGCACGGCCGAAACGCGCCTCGACCTCGCTCGCCAGGCGCCGGCAATCGGCGTCTTGCGCCACGTCGGCCTTGACCAGCAGCACCTCGGCGCCCAGCGCCTCGCACTGCGCGGCCACGGCCTCGGCCGGCGCGGGGTCACGCGAGTAGTTGATCACCACGTTCCAGCCCTTGCCGGCATACAGACGCGCCGTGGCTGCACCGATGCCCGACGACGACCCCGTCACCACACAGACCTTCTTGCCCATCACGCGACTCCTTGCCGGTGCAAGACCTCACCGAACGACGATGTTAACGGCGCGTACCCGGCTGGCTCGAAACCTGCTGTACCGGCTTAACCTCGCTGCCCTGGACCTGCCCATGAACACACTCATCAAAGCTGCAGAAGTCTGGCTGCCAACGCCCGACCGCAGCCTGCTTGAATTCGGCGGTGGGCTGTTCGGCGCGGCGACCGGTTTTGGTGCGAGCAGCCGCGCCATGTGTTTTGGCCGCGGCGAGGGCCTGCCCGGGCGGGCGTGGTTCGACGGCCGTCCCATCGTGCTCAAGCAGTTTGAAGGCTCGTACTTCCGGCGTGCCGACGCCGCCCGCGAAGCCGGCTTCACCTGCGCCATCGCGTTGCCCGTGTTCCTGGGCGACACCATGACGGCGGTGGTGGTGCTGTTTTGCGGTGGCACCAACGCTCACGACAACGCGCACGACGGTGCGGTTGAACTGTGGCGCAACAACGCCCGCGTCACCTCCGACATGACCCTGGTCGACGGCTACTTCGGTGGCAGCACCGCCGACGAGTTCGAGTCCCTCACGCGCGACACCTACCTGCCGCGCGGCAGCGGCCTTCCCGGCATGGCCTGGCAAAAAGGCGCGGCCGTGCTGATCGACGACCTCGGCCAGGCGGGCAAGTTCTTGCGCGCCGACAGCGCCGCCGAGGCTGGCATCAACCGCGGCCTCGCCTTCCCGTGCAGCACGCCCGGCACCGACGCGTACGTGCTCGCCCTGTTGTCAACCACCCAGACGCCGATCGCCAAGCGCATCGAGTGCTGGGCGCCCGACGACTCGCGCCAGGGTTTGCAGCGGGTGTTCGGTTTCTGTGAAAGCGCCGGGCCACTGCGTGCCTCCGAAGGCGGCACGGTGCTGGCCGGCGCCATCGGCAAGGCGTTTGCGAGCGGGGTGCCGGTGATCAACGATGCCGCCAGCAGCGAGCCAGGCTGCGTGGGAAGCTCGGCGAAGGCGGCAGGCCTGCAGTCGCTGATCGCCCTGCCGGTGGTGGCCGACGGTGCCGTCAGCGAAGTGGTGGCGCTCTACTTTTAGCGGCAGCCCAACACGCTCAGGGCTGACCGAGGAACAGGTAGGCCGCGCGATTGCCGCCGTCGCCCACGCCATAGGCCACGTAAAACGGGCCGATGGGGGTGTCGAGCGCGAAATAAAGCGAGGCGCCACGCCGTGTCTTCGGGGTGGCGCCGAGCAGCGCCAGGTCGCTGATGCGGCCGGCTTCGAGCGAGGCGCCGGCGTACATGCCGTCGAGGAAGCCCGGGCCCGACAGGCGATAGTTGTAGACCACGCGGCCGAAGCGCATGTCGGTGCCCAGCAACTGGCCGGTCTTGTAGCCCGAGAGCTGCAAGAAGCCGCCCAGCTTGAACAACTCGTGCGCGGGCAGGCTGCCGTCTTTCAGGTTGCCGCCGGCGCGTACCGCCGCCCGCAGCGCATGCGGACCCCAGTGGGTGGCGCCCTGCAAGGCCAATGCGGCCTTGGTGTAGGCGTCATCGGCACCCAGGTCGGGGCGCGAGAAGAACAGCCGCAGCTCACCGGCATAACCCGAGCGCGGGAAGTTCAGGCTGTCGAGGCTGTCCACCCGCAGCCGGGCCAGCACACCGCCCACCTGCACCCGCGTGCTCAGGTCGGAGGCCGGAATGAAGCTGGTGTCGTCGGTGAACCGCGACCGCCCGCGCACCACGCCCAGCCGCGCTTCGCCGCCGTTGCCCAGGGGGGTGCCCACATCAAGACCGAACTCGCTGGACTGGCGCCGAAACCGCGCGAGGCGTTTGTCGTTGTCGGGGTTGTAGAGGTCGAAGGGTTCGTCGGCCAGCTCGAGACGCGGTGCGATGAACGCGCGCTGGCGCTCGGTGAGCGGCTGGTACCACTCGCTCATCAGCCGATCGGTCTGGCCCAGCTGCACATCGTTGCGCCACTCGGCGCCGAGCGAGTTGAGCCAGGTCCAGCGGTGGCTGGCCAGCAGGTTGAAGAAGGAGTTGCCTTCGAAGTCGGACGACAGCGACAAACCGAAACGCAGGAAGTTGGGGCCCCACGACTTTTCGGTCACCTCGGCGATCAGCACGCGGCCCTCGCCGGGCTCTTCGGTCAGGGTGTAGTTGACGCTCTCGAAGTCGCCCCGGCTGTAGATGCGCTTGATGTCGCGGTCGAGTTGTTGCGGATCGAGCGGTGCACCGGCCTTCGTTTCCATCGCGGCCAGCACCACCTCGGGGTTGACCACCCGGGTGCCGACCACGCGCACTTCGTTGATGGTCTGCGCTGCCTGGCTCTCGGTGCGTGCCCGCGATGCCAGGTGGGCCTGGTAGGCCACCTCGCTCAGGCTGTAGCGCGCCAGCTGTGCGCTGGCCTCGCGCGCCGCGAGTTCGCCTTGTTGAGAGGCTTCGCCCAGGCGGTCGAAGGCCGAGGAGCTGATGTCCTTCAGGTCGGGCTTGATCAACACGTCGCGCGGCGTCAGCTCCTTCAACGACTGCTCCACGTTGGCGTCGGTCAGGATGCGCAGCACCTGGTCGGTCACCGACAACAGCGAGGTGATCTGCTTGCGCTTGAGCAGCGGCGTGCCGATGTTGATGGCGATCACCACGTCGGCGCCCATCTGGCGCGCCACGTCGACCGGCAGGTTGCGCTTGAGTCCGCCGTCTACCAGCAAGCGGCCGTCGATCTCGACCGGATTGACGGCGCCCGGCACCGCCATGCTGGCGCGCGCCGCGAGGGCCAGCTGGCCCTGCGAGATGACCACCATTTCGGAGCTCGCCAGGTCGGTGGCCACCGCCCGAAACGGGATCGGCAGGCGATCGAAGTTGGTGCTCGACTGGCGGCGAGTGAGTCGGCGCAACACGGCTTCGAGCGACACCCCGGCCACCGCGCCCTTGGGCAGCGACAAGCCGCCCATGCTCAGGCCCATTTCGGGGCCGAGGTAGTTGATCGCGTCGTCGGCCTTGCGGCGGTAGGGCGCGTCTTCGCGCGACACGTCGTGGAACAGGGTCGACGTCGACAGGCCCTGCATCTCGGTCTCGATGTCTTTGAGCGGCAGCCCGCTCGCATAGGCCGAGCCGACGATGGAGCCGGCGCTGGTGCCCACGATCACATCGACCGGCACGCGCAGCTCTTCGAGCACCTTGAGCACACCGATGTGCGCACCGCCGCGCGCGCCGCCGCCCGACAGCACCAGGCCAATGCGCGGCCGCGCATTGGAGGGGTCAGAGGAAGCGGGAGGGGTGGTTTGTGCCGCTGCGGCGCCTGCGATGCACAGCAACATCACAGCCCAGGCCGTTCGGCTCAGCGGGCGCACCATGGGCCGCTCAGCGAGAAGCGGCGGAGGCAGGAGCGGCGGGTGGTGGCACTGGCACCATCACACCCGGCATCAACGAGATCTCGTCTTGCACCCGCACACCGGTGATGTAGGCGCGGGTTTCACCGAAGCAGCTGGTGGGCAGGCCGACTTTTTCGTTGTAGTGCAGGGCCACACGCTTGCCCATCACCTTGTTGATCTGTTCGGCCACCGCGTCGTCCCACACGGTGAAGAGAAATTTTTCGGGCGTCGCGCCGGGCATCGACACCAGCGAGAGCTCGCCTTCCCAGGTCTTGCACAACCAGCCCTTGCGCGAGAGTTTTTGCACCCAGCCCGCGCGCTCACCGGACGAGTAGTTCCAGTTGGCCACGGCAAAGATGTAGCCGACGATCAGCAGCACGATGACCAGCGGCAGCAGCAACCAACGAGACAACCCCATGAGAATCCTCCAGCGATTTTTAAGTACGCCGGTTTATAACCCAGGCTTTGCGCCATCACACAGCCCAACGGAGCCTTGCCCATGAAACCTGCCGTGGCCGCGCCCCCCGAGGGGCTCGACAAGACCGACACCAAGATCCTGCGCCTGCTGCAGGCCGATGGACGCATCTCCAACCTGAAGCTGGCCGAGGAGATTCACCTCTCGCCGACGGCCGTGCTGGAGCGGGTGAAAAGGCTCACGCGCGACGGCTTCATCCTTGGCTACGAGGCGCGGCTCAACCCGAACAAGCTCAACGCGGGAATGATGGTGTTCATCCAGGTGGTGCTCGACCGCACGACGCTCGATGTGTTCAACGCGTTTCGCGCTGCGGTGCAGGTGCGCCCCGAGATACTGGAGTGCCACATGGTGGCGGGCGGCTTCGACTATCTGATCAAGACCCGCGTGGCCGACATGGCGGCCTACCGCGAGCTGGTGGGGTCTGTGATCTGGACGCTGCCCGGTGTGCGCGAGACGCACACCTATGCGGTGATGGAAGAGGTGAAAAACACAACGGCGCTGCCGCTGTGAACAACGCTCTTACCAGCTGCCTGTGCGGCGCTCCAGGTGGCGGAACATGATGCGGCCCTTGCTCAGGTCATAGGGCGACAGCTCGAGCGACACCTTGTCACCCGCAAGGATGCGGATGTGGTGCTTGCGCATCTTGCCGGAGGTGTAGGCCACGAGCTGGTGGCCGTTTTCCAGGGTCACGCGAAAGCGCGAGTCGGGCAGCACTTCAGTGACTGCGCCTTGCATTTCAATCAGTTCTTCTTTGGCCATGGTCGTCTCCGGTGGGTTGGCGATGCGACGAACGCAAGGCCAAGGCTTGAGGGGCCTTGTCAGAGACGATTCGAAGGGTGTGCAGACTTGTGGGCAGGTCGGCTTGAGGTAACGCAGCATTCTAACGCCCGGCCCATTCCCGGGTTCAAGTCAAGGGTGCCAACAAAGCCTGTAAATCCTCGGCGCTGAACTTGCGCGCCGCATCGTCGTCATGCCCCAGCACCCCTTCGGCCAGGGCCTGCTTGCGAGCCTGCAACGCCAGCATGCGCTCTTCGATGCTGCCCTCGACCACCAGCTTGTAGACAAACACTGGCTGGCCCTGCCCGATGCGGTGGGCGCGGGCCGTCGCCTGCTCTTCGACCGCCGGGTTCCACCACGGGTCCATGTGGATCACGGTGTCGGCGGCGGTGAGGTTCAGGCCCAGGCCACCGGCTTTCAGGCTGACCAGCAGGATCGGCACCTCCAGCGCCTGGAAGCGTTGAACCACGGCTCCGCGCTGCGCGACTGGCGTGCGGCCGGTCAGCGCCAACCAGGGCAGTTGCAGCGCATCGAGTTCGTGTTCGATCAGGCCGAGCATCTCGGTGAACTGCGAAAACACCAGCACCCGCCGACCTTCGGCGACCAACCCGGGCAGCATGTCGCGCAAGAGTTCGAGCTTGGCGCGCTCCATGGTCCTGGGCGTCTTGGCACCTTTGAGCAAACGCGGGTCGCAACACACCTGGCGCAGCTTCAAGAGCGCGTCGAGGATGGTGATCTGCGCGCCGGCAAAGCCGCGCCGCGCGAGCAGGCGCCGCACGATCTCGTCCGAAGCCACGCGCACGCTTTCGTACAGCTCGCGCTGCCGGCCTTGCAGCTGCACACGCTTGATCACCTCGCTGCGCGGCGGCAGCTCGGTCGCCACATCCTGCTTGCGGCGGCGCAGGATGAAGGGCCGCACACGCTGCTTGAGCAACTCGGCGCGCAGCGTCTCGCCGTTCTCTTCGATCGGCTTGCGCCACAGCCGCGTGAAGCTGCGCGCGTCACCCAGGAAGCCGGGCATCAGGAAGTCGAACTGCGCCCACAGTTCGCCCAGGTGGTTTTCGAGCGGCGTGCCAGTCAAGCACAGGCGGTGGCGCGCCTGCAGCCGGCGCACCGCGCGTGCGCTGCGGCTGCCGGCGTTCTTGACCGTCTGCGCCTCATCGAGGATCAGCAGGTGAAAGCGCTGCGCCGCCAGTGCCTCGATGTCGCGCCACAGCAGCGGGTAGGTGGTGAGCACCACGTCGTGCTCGGGAATCTGTGAGAAGCGCTTGGCGCGATCCGGCCCCCGCAGCGTGAGCAGGCGCAGGGCCGGTGCCATGCGTTGCGCCTCGGCCTGCCAGTTGAAGATCAGCGAGGTCGGCAGCACCACCAGCGCCGGCCGGTCGAGCCGGCCTGCCTGCTGCTCGACCAGCAGGTGGGCGAGGGCCTGCGCCGTCTTGCCCAGGCCCATGTCGTCGGCGAGGATGCCGGCGAGCTGTTGCTCGCGCAGGTACTGCAGCCACGCCGACGACATGGGCCTGGGCAAGACCGCGCAGGTGCTGGCGCACCTTCTGGTCGAGAAGCAATCTGGGCGGCTGGACCAGCCGGCGCTCGTCGTGCTGCCGACCTCGTTGATCGCGAACTGGCAGGCCGAGGCCTCGCGCCATGCGCCGGCCCTGCGCGCGCTCACGCTGCAAGGCGCCGACCGCGCGCGCGACTTCGCGCGCATCGCCGAACACGACGTCGTCTTCACGACCTACCCGCTGCTGTGGCGCGACATCGAGTCCCTCGAAACCCGCGAGTGGCACCTGCTGATCCTCGACGAGGCGCAGATGGTCAAGAACGCGTCGAGCCGCGCGGCGACCGCGCTGCGCCGCCTGCAGGCACGCCATCGCCTGTGCGTTACCGGCACGCCGCTCGAGAACCACCTCGGCGAACTCTGGGCGCACTTCGATTTTTTGATGCCCGGCTTTCTCGGCGACAGGCGCAGCTTTCAGCGCCTGTGGCGCAAGCCCATCGAGACGAACGGCGAGACGGCGCGAGCCGAGCTGCTGGCCCAGCGTGTGCGCCCGTTCATCCTGCGCCGGCGCAAGGCCGACGTGGCGAGCGAGTTGCCGAGCAAGACCGAGGTCATCCGCCTCGTGCAACTGCGCGGCCAGCAGCGCGCGCTGTACGAGAGCGTGCGCGTTGCGGCCGACGAGCAAGTGCGGCGCGTGCTCGCGCGACTGAGCTTCGCCGGCGCGCAGATCACGATCCTCGATGCGCTGCTGAAGCTGCGCCAGGTGTGCTGCGACCCGCATCTTGTCAAAGGCAGCAAGCTTCCGGCCGCGATGGAGCGCGCCAAGCTCGAATGGCTGCGCGACATGCTGCCCGAGCTGGTCGCCGAAGGCCGGCGCGTGCTGGTGTTCTCGCAGTTCACCGAGATGCTCGCGCTGGTCGCGACCGAACTCGACACGCTGCAGCTGCCGCACCTGGCACTGACCGGCGAGACGCCGGTGCGCGAGCGCGGAGCAGTCGTCGGGCGTTTTCAGGCAAAGGAGGTGCCGGTCTTCCTGCTCAGCCTGAAGGCCGGCGGCGTGGGCCTGAACCTCACCGCCGCCGACACCGTGATCCATCTCGACCCGTGGTGGAACCCCGCCGTCGAGCGCCAGGCCACCGACCGCGCGCACCGCATCGGGCAGGACCAGCCGGTAATCGTCTACAAGCTGGTCGTCGAAGGCAGCATCGAGGAGCGCATGCTCGCGCTGCAGGCGCGCAAGGCGGCGCTCGCCGAGGGCGTGCTCGGAGTCGATGCGGCCGCCGCCGTGAAGTTCAGCGCCGACGATCTGCACGGCCTGCTCGCGCCGCTGGCGTGAAGCGAGCCACACCGACGCGCGACAATGTGGGCCGCATGACGACACCCGCTGCCGTGTTCCACATCGCCTTCTATCGCTTCGTCCGGCTGGCCGAGCCGGCACGCGTCGCCGACGCGTTGCGCGAACTCGCCCGCGAGCTGCTCGGCGCCGTGCTGGTCGCGCCAGAAGGGGTCAACGGCATGTTGGCGGGCGAGGCCGCAGCGCTCGATCGTTTCGAGCATGCGCTGTGCAACGACGCGCGCTTCGACGGGGCCTTCTGCGGCATCGCGTTCAAACGCAGCGCCTGCCGCACGCCGCCGTTCCGGCGCCTCAAGGTGCATGTACGGGCCGAGGTCTTGCCGCTCGGCGTCGACGGTGTCGATGCGGTCGGCCGCCCCGGCGTGCAGCTCGATCCGGCGCAATGGCGCGCGTTGCTCGACGAGCGCGACGTGATCGTGATCGACAACCGCAACAGCTTCGAGTTTCGGCTCGGCCACTTCCGTCGTGCGATCGATCCGCTGGTCGGCAACTTTCGCGACCTGCCGAGGTTCATCGAGGCGAATGCGGCCGGGTGGAAAGCGCGCTGCCAGAAGGTCGCGATGTACTGCACGGGTGGCATCCGCTGCGAGAAGACGTCCGCGTGGCTGCAGGATGCGTTCGGCATCGAAGTGCACCAGCTCGAAGGCGGGATCCTGCGCTACCTCGCCGAGACGCCCGATGCCGAGCGCGATTGGCAGGGCGAGTGCTTCGTGTTCGACAACCGGATCGCGCTCGACGCCCGCCTGACCGAGACCACGACCACCGCCGCCGAGGTCTATGCCGGCGATGCCGACGAGGCCTGGCGCCTGCGCCGCGCCCAGCGGCTGGCAGCCTCGTGAAGGGGCGCCACGGCGTGCCACTGCCCACGCG
>JACMKJ010000347.1 GCA_014380155.1 Rhizobacter sp.
GAGCCCGGGATGGTGGTCACGGTCTGCTTGCCAGCGTTGACGAGGTCGGAAAGGGGCCGATACCCAGCATGCCGTTTTCGCTTTGCAGCCAGACCTCGATCTTCGGGTCGACGAAGTTGGCCACCAGCGTGGGCAAGCCGATGCCGAGGTTGACGTAGAAGCCGTCAGACAGCTCCTTGGCCGCGCGGGCCGCCATTTGGTCGTGTGTCCAGGCCATATCAGACTCCAGCTTTCTCGGTGATGGTGCGCTTCTCGATGCGCTTTTCCGGCGTGGCATTCAACACCAGCCGATGCGTGTAGATGCCCGCCAGGTGCACGGCATCAGGGTCGAAGCTGCCGGTCTCGACAATCTCTTCTACCTCGACCACGGTGATCTTGCCCGCCATCGCCACCGCCGGGTTGAAGTTGCGCGCGGTGCGGCGAAAGATCAGGTTGCCGCTCTTGTCGGCCTTCCAGGCCTTGACCAGCGACACATCGGGCATCAGCGCGCGCTCCATCACGTACACATGGCCGTCGAACTCGCGCGTTTCCTTGCCCTCGGCGACCAGGGTGCCCACACCGGTGCGGGTGTAGAAAGCCGGGATGCCGGCACCACCGGCGCGCAACTTCTCGGCCAGCGTGCCTTGCGGCGTGAACTCGAGCTCCAGTTCACCGGCCAGGTACTGGCGCTCGAACTCCTTGTTCTCGCCCACGTAGCTGGAGATCATCTTCTTGATCTGCCGTGTCTCGAGCAGCTGGCCCAGGCCGAAACCGTCGACCCCTGCGTTGTTGGAGATGACCGAAAGATTCTTGACGCCGCTGTCACGCAGCGCCGCGATCAACGCCTCGGGGATGCCACACAAGCCGAAGCCGCCCACGGCGAGCAACTGCCCGTCCTGCACGATCCCTTTCAACGCGGCGGCGGCATTGGGGTAGACCTTGTTCATTGTTTTCTCCTGCAAGGGGTAAATTGCAATCCGGAAGCGTACTACGTAACCCATTACGTAGTCGTTACGTAGAATTCACTACAAACATACCCGGTTCCAAAAATGACCCTCAGCGCAGACGACTATCGAACCGCCTTCGACCTCGCGCCGGTGGGCATGGTCATGTCGCGCAACCGCTTGATGCTCGACTGCAACCAGCAGATGCTCGACATGTTCGGTGCCAACAAAGAGCAACTGCTGGGCCAGTCCTTCGAGGTGCTCTACCCGACGCACGATGAATTCGAGCGCACCGGCCAGCGCATCGTGGCCAGCCTCAACGCGAGTGGCTGGTATGCCGACGAACGGGTGATGAAGCGGGTCGATGGCCCGCAGCGCGGCGAGCTGTTCTGGTGCCATGTTTCGGGCCGCGCGCTCGACCCCACGCAGCCTCATGCGGCCGGCATCTGGTCGTTCGAAGACCTGTCATCACAGCGACAGCTCAAGGCCGACCTCACCGCACGAGAGCGAGAGATCGCCGCCCTGCTGATCGACGGCCTGACCAGCAAGCTGATCGGCAAACGCCTGGGCATCAGCCCGCGCACGGTCGACGTCTACCGAGCGAGGTTGATGCGCAAGTACGGTGCCGCCACCACGCCCGACCTGGTGCACAAGCTGCTCAGCGTTTGACGGTCTCAAGCGGTATCCGCACGAAGAAGGTCGAGCCCTGCCCCGGCGTGCTCTGTGCCTGTAGCGTGCCGCCCATGGCCGACACGATCTGGCGCGAGATGGCCAGGCCCAGGCCCACACCCTGCCCGAGCTTCTCGCCCGCCGCGCCTTGCGCATAAGGCTCGAAGATGTGCTGCAGCTCTTGCGGTGACATGCCCGGCCCGCTGTCGGTGACGGCGATCTCGAACACCGCGGCGCTCACCGAAGCGTCGTCGTCGCCAACCCAGCGCCCGACGATGCTCACCGCACCTTGTGCTGTGAACTTCACCGCGTTGTGCGTGAGGTTGGTCACCACCTGCTGCAGGCGCGGCCCATCGACCTGCACGGTCTCATCGCCAGCTTCATAGCGCGCCTCGAAGTGGATGCCCTTCTGGTGCGCCACCAGTTCGCCAGGCGCCGTCATGCGCGTCCACAAGACCGACAGGCTCTGAGGCTCCAGCTGCAGCTGCACCGGCTTGGCCAATGTCTGCTCATAAGCGAGCGTGGTTTCGAGCACCTGGCCCAGGCCGCGCATCGACTCGGCCATGGCGTCGAGCAGGCGGTCGTGAAAGGCAGGGTCTTGCTGCGTCTTGGCCATCTCGGCCCCGCTCGCCACCGCGCCCAAGGTGCCGCGCAATTCGTGCGAGAGGTAGGCCAGAAAACGCCCCCGAGCCGCGGCCGAGTCTTCGGCGAGCCGGCGGCCACGCGTTTCGATGGCACGCGCCTCGGCCATCTTTCGCTGGCTGCGCCACAGCAGGCCCATGCCCACCAGCAGCGCCAGCAGCAGTGGCCCACCCCACACCAGCACCTTGCGCCAGGGCACGCCGGGCTGCAGGTTGACCACCAGCCAACGCTGGGCGATGCCGGCGGCCTCGGCCTCGCTCACCGCGTCGAGCCCCTTGCGCATGATCTGCGTCAGCTCGGGGTGGTCGCGCCGCACGCCGAAGTAGAGCTCGCTGTCGCCACCCGCCACCGTGCCGGTGATGCGCAGCGTGCCGCCGAAGCGCCGCTCGATCAACTCGTTGACCACCTTCACGTTACCCAGCGCCACGTCGGCTGCGCCTTCTGCAAGTGCGCTGAGCACCTGGTCTTGCCGGTCGAGCTCGACCAGCTTGATGCCGGGGTGCCGTGCCATCAGCTCGGGGATCAGGAAGTGCTGCCTCAGCAAGGCCACTTTGCGCACGCCGAACTCGCGGGTCTCGGTGATGAGGCTGACATCGTCGTCACGCATCACGATGGCGGTCGGCACGCGCGAGAACGGGCCCACAAATTCATAATCGGCCCGGCGCTCCGGTGTGCGCACCAGACCGACGATCACATCAAGCTCGCCGGCCACGCCTTGTGCATACACGTCGGCAAACGAACTGCCCACTTCACGCTGGATCGCCAGGCCCGTCTTGCGCGCCACCAAGCGCAGGTAGTCGATGCCCATGCCCTGTGGCTCGGCCAGGTCGCCGGTGCTGGTGATCGGCGAGAAGTTGGCATCGAAGCCCACGCGGATGCGGCCAAAGCGCTCGACCCAATCACGCTCGGCCGGCGTGAGCGGCGCCATCTCGCCGGTCAGCGCCGTCAGCGTGCTGGCAGGCAGCCAGCGTGCGGCCAGGGCCGAGCGATCGGCCGCCGTCACCGAGTCGATGGCATGCGCGAGCACTCCGCGCAGTTGGCTGGCATCGCGCCGCACCGTGGGGCCGATGGGCACATTGCCGGGCCCCAGGTTGCGGCGGATCACCAGGTTGGCCAACAGCTGTTTTTCAACGTGATAGACCACCACCTGCTGGTAGCCCACGAACAAATCGGCCGAGCCTGAGGCCACCGCGCGCAAGGCCTGCTCGGGGCTCGCAAACAGAGCCACCTTGGCTTGCGGGAAGCGAGCAGCCAGCAAGGCCGCGGCGGGAGTGCCTTCGACCACCGCCACGCGGTACTGGCCGAAGTTGTCGGTGGTCGAGATGTCGGGCAGGTCACGCCGCGCCACCAGCACCTGGTTGCCGGCAAACACCGGCAGCGTGAGCAGCGCATTACCCGCTTGCGGCAGGGCCCAGGGCAGCATGTCGATCTGCCCGGCCTGCAGCGCGCGCACGGCGTCGTCGTTGTTGTCGAAGCGGCGGATGTCGACCTTCATGCCCACCCGCTCGCCCCACAGGTCGATCATCTCGACGATGAAACCGTGTGGCCGAGCCGGCTCAGCGGGCAAGAAGTAGTAAGGCGGGTACTCGCGCGCCACACCCAGGCGCAGCACCGGGTTGGCCTGCACCCAGGCGCGCTCGGCTGACGACAGCTCCACGGTTTGCGCCACGGCCGCGCCCGCTCCCACCAGGGCGCAGGCAAGCAGCAACGAGCGCAGCCAGAGGCGCACCCGCTTCATGGCGTTCAAGCGATCAGCTCACGAAGCCGATCCGGGAAAGGCATCGACTTCTGCTGCGGGAAATTCACCCACACGATGGTGGCGCCGCCGGCCGCGCTGATCACTCCGGGCTGGTCGGCCCGCTCCATGGTGGTGAAGCTGTCGAAGCTGCTGCGCCCGAGGTTGGCGGCGTAGGTCTTGGCGACGATCTCGCCCGGGTATTCGAGCTGGATCAGGAAGTTGCAGAAGGCGTTGATGATCACGAAGCCTTCACCGCTCGGGTCGGGCTGGAAACCCGCGCCATTGAGCCACTCGATGCGCGCAGTCTCCAAGTAGCGGAAGTAGCTGACGTTGTTGACATGGCCCATCGCGTCCATGTCGCCCCAGCGTATGGCAATGCGCATCTCGTGAACCAGGCGTTTGTCGTCGGGTATCTCAATGCGCATCGCCTCTCCCTCAGGTTTTGTTCACACCCAACTCTGAATACAGTTTATCGATCAGGGCTCGCAGCTCGTCGAGCTCGCGCTGCATGCTGAGTTGCTGCGACTTGAGCGACGCCAGCTCGCTGGCTGCAACGAAGTCGTCCGACTGCGCGGCGACCGGCAGTGCCGAGACGTCGACCGCGCCGCACAGCAGGTGCGTCCAGCGCGCTTCACGGGCACCCGGGGCGCGTGGCAGTTTCAAAACCAGCGGGCCGCCTTTTTCTTGCGCGCGTGCCGCCAGTTCATCTAGAAAGGCCTCGACCGACGACACATCGGCAAAGCGGTGCAGGCGGTCGCAGTTGGCGCGCAGCTCCGAGCTGGTCTGCGGGCCGCGCAGCATGAGCACGGCAAGCACCGCCACGCTCTGCGACGGCAGCGCCATCGCGCGGGCCATGTTGTGTTCGTAACGCGTCACCCGCGAGCCGCTCGACTCGAAGACGAGGTGCAAGGCTTTCAGCGCATCGGCCGCCACCTGAACCTCGGCCTCGGTGGCGTTCATCACCGGGTCGCGCGTTGTCTTCTGGTTGCAGCCCGACACCAGCGAGTTGAGCGACAGCGGGTAGCTGTCGGGCACGGTGTGGGCCTTTTCGATCAGCACGCCTAGAACGCGTGCTTCAAGAAGAGAAAGTTCACGCATGCGAGCCGCCCAGCGCCGGGACGCCCCAAGCAGGGCGGCATCCCCTCGGGGGATGGGTGGCTGTACTCAGCCAACGAGGGGTTGTCATCAAACAGAGAACCCGTCGTCTGCCTGGATCACGGCACCGTTCACGAAGTGGCTCTCGTTGGAGCACAACATCATCAGCACCACGTCCAGGTCCTGTGCCTGGCCGATGCGCTTGCGCGGCAGCATGCTGATCAGCTTCTTGCCCTGCTCGGTCTGCCAGTGGTGGTGGTTGATCTCGGTGTCGATGTAGCCGGGGCAGATGGCGTTGACGTTGATGCCGTACTTGCCCCACTCCAGCGCCATCGCGCGTGTCATGTGCACCACCGCGGCCTTGCTCATGCAGTACACGCCGATCTGGCCCAGCACCTTCAGGCCCGCCATTGACGCGATGTTGACGATGCGCCCGCCCGTAAAGGTGCCCGGCGCCGCGCCCTTGGCCCGCGCCAGCATGCGCTTGCCCACCTCTTGCGCCACGAAGAAGGCGCCCTTGGTGTTGGTGTCCATGATGTAGTCGTAGTCTTCGGGCGTCACGTCGGTGAGCTTTTGCGTGGTGCTCACGCCCGAGTTGTTGATCAGGATGTCGATCGTGCCCATCTCGGTCTCGGCGTGGGCCACCGCGGCCTTGATGCTGTCGTGATCGGTCACGTCGAGGGTGACCACGTGCGCATCGCCGCCCGAAGCCTCGATCTCGGCACGCAGGGTTTTCAGCCGCTCGATGCGCCGCCCCGCCAACACCACCGCCGCGCCCGAAGCCGCCAGGGTCTTGGCGAACTGCGTGCCCAGGCCACTTGAAGCGCCGGTGACCAGCGCCACACGGCCGGATAGATCAATGGTGTAGCCCATGTACGTCTCCTGAGAATGTCGAATGTTGCGATGAAGATAGCACGCGCCTTCTCGGCGCAAGCGCCTGTCGCACACCCCTCAGGACTGAACAGCGACACAGAAAAGAACGATCGTTCTTTTCAAGCCGCCTGGCAATTAGAATGCGCGGCAATTGTTCATCCAAGGAGACTGCATGACCCCCGCTGAAATTCTTGCCCAGTACGGCCCGCGCGAAGCGATGGAGTACGACGTGGTCGTTGTCGGCGGCGGCCCGGGCGGCCTGGCTACGGCAATTCGCCTCAAGCAGCTGGCCACTGCTCAGGGCAAGGAAGTCTCGGTGGTGGTGCTTGAAAAAGGCTCAGAGCCAGGAGCACACATCCTGAGCGGCGCGGTGATGGACCCGAAGGCCCTGACCGAGCTGCTGCCCGACTGGAAGAAAGACGGCGCACCGCTCAACCAGCCCGTGAGCGGAGACAAGTTGCTGTGGCTGACGCAAAACGGCGCGTTCGACACGCCACAGTTCCTGATTCCCAACTGCTTCCACAACGAAGGCAACTACGTGGTCAGCCTGGGCAACGTGGTGCGCTGGCTCGGCCAGCAGGCCGAAGCCCTGGGCGTTGAAATCTTCCCCGGCTTCGCGGCGGCTGAAGTTCTCTACAACGAAAACGGTTCCGTGAAGGGCATCGCCACCGGCAACCTCGGCGTGGGCAAAGACAGCCAACCGAATGACAGCTTCCAGCTCGGCATGGAGCTGCACGCCAAGTACACGGTGTTCGCCGAAGGCTCGCGTGGCCACCTGGGCAAGCAGCTCATCGCCAAGTTCCACCTCGACGAAGGCCGCGACCCGCAGGCCTACGCCATCGGCGTGAAAGAGCTGTGGGAAATCGACCCCTCCAAACACCAACCCGGCCTGGTGGTCCACACCGCCGGCTGGCCGATGAAAGACGACACCTACGGTGGCGGCTTCATGTACCACCTCGAAGACAACAAGGTCACGCTCGGCCTGGTCACCGGCCTCAACTACAGCAACCCCTGGTTGAGCCCGTTCGAGGAGATGCAGCGCTGGAAGACGCACCCGCGCATCAAGGCCTTTTTGGAAGGCGGCAAGCGCATCAGCTACGGCGCACGCGCCATCACCACCGGCGGCATCATGAGCCTGCCCAAGACGGTGTTCCCGGGCGGCGCGTTGGTTGGCTGCGATGCGGGTTACCTCAACGGCGCACGCATCAAGGGCAGCCACGCCGCCATCAAGAGCGGCATGTTGTGTGCCGACGCCGCCTTTGCCGCGGTACAGGCCGGCCGCCAGCACGACGAGCTGGCCGAGTACCCGGTGGCCTTCGACAACAGCTGGCTGCGCGCCGAGCTCGAGGGGTCGCGCAACTTCAAGAGCTGGTTCAAGTTCGGCAACCTCTTCGGTGGGCTGATGGTCGGCATCGAACACTGGCTGTTGCCACGCCTGGGCTTCAAGGCACCGCCGTGGTCGTTCCACCGCGAGAAGGCCGACCATCTTTACCTGAAGCCCGCCGCCGAGTGCGAGCAGATCACCTACCCCAAGCCCGACGGCAAGCTGACCTTCGACCGCCTGGGCAGCGTCTTCGTGAGTAACACCAACCATGAAGAGCACCAGCCCGCCCACCTCACGCTGAAAGACAACAGCGTGCCGGTGAACATCAACCTCGCCAAGTACGCGGGCCCCGAGGCGCGCTACTGCCCGGCTGGGGTCTACGAGTACGTGAAGAACCCGGACAACACCGACCGCCTGCAGATCAACGCGCAGAACTGCGTGCACTGCAAAACCTGCGACATCAAGGACCCGACGCAGAACATCGTGTGGGTCACGCCGGAGGGCGGTGGCGGGCCGAATTACAGCGGCATGTGATTCGCAACGGAGATACACTCCCCGGGCCAGGAGAGAGCTTCTAAATGAAGCCGCCGAAGGCGCAGGGCCGAGCAGAAATGTGAGGCCTGAACGCTCAGGCAAAAGGACTGGCACACGCCTTGGAAACAAGGCGTTCCTCGCTGGAGAGAGGCCCACCCCGAGTGGGTCCACCGAAGGGGCAAGCATGGCGCCATTGATCGGCCCACGCCAATCTCTCAGGTAGAGCGGACAGTGAGGGCATTGCAGGCATTTTTCATCTCGGTGATGGATGCTTGCGACACAACAATGCCCTCGGAGAGCCGCCATGTCTGACACCACCGCCCTGCTGAAGACCCCGCTGTACGCGCTCCACCTCGAACTCGGCGCCAAGATGGTGCCGTTTGCCGGCTATGAGATGCCGGTCAACTACCCCGGCGGCATCATCGCGGAGCACAAGCACTGCCGCGATTCGGCGGCGCTGTTCGACGTGTCGCACATGGGCCAGCTGCGGCTGGTCGGCGACGACGCCGCCCGCGCGCTCGAGACCCTGGTGCCCGTCGACGTGGTCGACCTGCCCGTGGGCAAGCAGCGTTACGCGCTGTTCACCAACGCGAGCGGCGGCATCCTTGACGACCTGATGATCACGCGCCGCCAAAACGGGAATGAGAGCGACCTCTTCGTGATCGTCAACGCCGCCTGCAAAGCGGCTGACACGCTCCACCTCATCACCCACATCGGCCACCGTTGCACGGTGCAGCCGCTGCCCGACCGTGCGCTACTCGCACTGCAAGGCCCGAAGGCAGTGAACGCCCTGCGCCGCCTCAACCCCGAGGTGGCCCAGCTCACCTTCATGACCGGCATGCACGCCCATATTTCCGGAGCCGACTGCTTCATCACTCGCTCGGGCTACACCGGCGAAGACGGCTTCGAGATCTCGGTGCCCGCGCTCCATGCCGAGGCGCTGGCGCGCGCCCTGCTTGCGCTGCCCGAAGTGAAACCCGCCGGCCTGGGCGCACGCGACACGCTGCGACTCGAAGCCGGCCTGTGTCTCTACGGTCATGACATCAACGACACCACCACGCCGGTTGAAGCCGGCCTCACCTGGGCCATCCAGAAAGTGCGCCGCCCCGGTGGTGCACGTGCGGGCGGCTACCCAGGCGCGAGCGTCATCGAGGCGCAGCTCACCCACGGCGCCAGCAACAAGCGTGTGGGCCTGCTCGGTCTGGAGCGTGTGCCGGTGCGTGAAGGCGCGAGCATCGTCGACGCCAAGGGCCACAAGCTCGGCCATGTGACCAGCGGCACTCTCTCGCCCAGCGTCAACCAGCCCATCGCCATGGCCTACCTCGCCAGCAACCACGCGCTGCCGCACCACGAGGTGTACGCCGAGGTGCGTGGCAAACGCCAGCCGATGCGTGTCACCGCCATGCCTTTTGCGCCGCATCGGTATCACCGTGGGTGATGCACATCCACGCGGCTGAAACCCCTTCATCTCTTTCAAGAAACCAGGAGCCTCCCATGACGACCATGTACACCCCCGATCACGAGTGGATCAACATCGAAGACCACGAAGCCGCCACCGTGGGCATCACCGTGCATGCCCAAGACGCGTTGGGCGACGTGGTGTTCGTCGACCTGCCCGAGGTGGGCCGCAGCTTCAAGAAGGGCGAGGTCTCGGGTGTGGTCGAGTCGGTGAAGGCGGCAGCCGACCTGTACATGCCGGTCAGCGGCGAAGTCGTCGAAGTGAACGAAGCCCTGCGCGCCAACCCCGCACTCGCCAACACCGACCCGCTGGGCACCGGCTGGTTCTTCAAGGTGCGTGTGGCCGACATGGCCGAGTTCGAGCAACTGCTCGACGCCCCCGCCTACGACCAACTCGTCAAGAACTCCTGAGCACACTGTCATGCTGATGCCCACCCACAAGCCCCTCGGGGAGCTTGAGAACACGTCTGAATTCGTGGCCCGCCACATCGGCATCTGGGCCGACGACGAGCAGCACATGCTGTCGGTCATCGGCGCCGCCTCGCGCCGATCGCTGATCGACGCCATCGTGCCTCGCGCCATCGCGCGACCCACAGCGATGCAGCTTCCCGCCCCGCTGACGGAAGCGCAGGCCTTGGCCGAGCTCAAAGCCATCGCCGGCAAGAACCAACTGCTCAAGAGCTTCATCGGCCAGGGTTACCACGGCACCCACACGCCGGGCGTCATCTTGCGCAACATCCTCGAGAACCCCGCCTGGTATACCGCGTACACGCCCTACCAGGCCGAGATCTCGCAAGGCCGCATGGAAGCGCTGGTCAACTTCCAGACCATGGTGTGCGACCTAACGGGTCTCGCCATCGCCGGCTCGTCGATGCTCGACGAAGCCACCGCCGCCGCCGAAGCCATGACGCTCGCCATGCGCGTGGGCAAGAGCAAATCGACCACCTTCTTCGTGGCCGACGACGTGCTGCCCCAAACGCTGGAAGTAGTGCAAACACGCGCCCGGCCATTGGGCATCAGCGTGGTCACCGGCCCGGCCGATGACGCCGCCAAGGCAGGGGCCTTTGCCGCGCTGTTCCAGTACCCCGGTCTCAACGGAATCGTGCGCGACCTCCAACCCGTGATCGATGGTGTGCACGCGGCAGGCGGCCTGGCCATCGTCGCCGCCGACCTGCTGGCACTCACGCTGATCACCCCGCCCGGCGAGATGGGCGCCGACATCGCGGTCGGCAACACCCAGCGTTTCGGCATGCCAATGGGCAACGGCGGCCCGCACGCCGCCTACATGGCCACCAAAGACGAATTCAAGCGCTCCATGCCAGGCCGACTGGTGGGCGTGAGCGTTGATTCGCACGGCAACCCGGCGTACCGCCTGGCGCTGCAAACGCGCGAGCAGCACATCCGCCGCGAGAAAGCCACCTCGAACATCTGCACGGCGCAGGTGCTGCCTGCGGTCATCGCGAGCATGTACGCCGTCTACCACGGCCCCGAGGGACTCAAGCGCATCGCGCAGCGTGTGGCGAGCTACACCGCCATCCTGGCGGCAGGCCTTGAAGAACTTGGCGCACCGCTGGCGCAGAGCGCGAGCTTCGACACCCTTGAGGTGAGCACCGGCGACAAGACCGAGCAGGTGCTGAAGGCCGCCCGTGCCGCCGGCTTCAACCTGCGCCGTGCCTCCGCCGGCTCGGTGGGCATCACGCTCGACGAGACGACCACGCGCGACAACATCCGCGCACTCTGGACGCTCTTCGGCCGCGCCGGCTCGTCATTCGAGAAATTCGAGAAAGGCATTGCGCCGCGCATCCCCACGGCCCAGCTGCGCAGCAGCCCTTTCCTCACGCACCCGGTGTTCAATACCCACCACTCCGAGACCGAGATGCTGCGCTACATCCGCAGCCTGTCAGACAAAGACCTGGCGCTCGACCGCAGCATGATCCCGCTCGGCTCGTGCACCATGAAGCTGAACGCGACCACCGAGATGCTGCCGATCACCTGGCGCTCGTTCGGCGGGCTCCACCCGTTCGCGCCCACGTCGCAGGCAAAGGGCTACCTCC